>JAZNRA010000032.1:0-24210 GCA_045590415.1 Acutalibacteraceae bacterium
GTGCCGATGCCGGCGGAACTGTCGCGTACCCAGATACCAACCTTATAACAGTTTTCTTTTGCAGATTTTTCGGCACAAAAGGCAACGTCAAATTCGATGCCGTCGCGCCGAACGCGGAACGTCATTTTTTTACCTGCCGATCGTTTCACGGCGTTACTGACGTCTTCGTTGGTGTATACGTTCTCACCGTCGATCGACAGGATCTGATCGCCGACCTTGATGCCCGCATTTTTGGCGGGATAGCGGTTCCCGAGCGAGGTATCCACCGCTGACAGGGAAATGACCATGACACCGTCTGCATACAGTTTAATGCCGAACGGAATACCGCCGAGTACCACGCTGCCCTTTTCCACCACCGAAACAGTAACGTCCTTGATGGGAAACACGCCGAGTAAGTGCAGTTTCAGCGGATACGTCTCCCCTACGCTCGCATCCAACGATCGTGATACCGCTTGATCGGTTTGCAAATTTGCCGAGAGAGAGATGGTTTCATCAACGTACAACGTCGAACCTTCCTCGACCTGATACGAATCCGGTAATTGAACCGTCCAATACACAATGGCACCGAGAATGCCTGCGCAAACCAACGCTATGCACCCGGTAAAGATCCGTATTGTTTTTTTCATAAATTGACCTCATTTTTTACGTGCGTTTGCCACTATTACTGTTCCGCATTTGAAGCCGTTTATTGATAGGAATTCACACCGAATTTGGCAAAAGAAAAATTTTTTCGAAAAATATAGGAAAATGCAAAATTATGTGATATAATCGATTTTGAATTGAGGTGTATACTATGAGCAGACCGAAAGGCATGGTCGATCTCACCATACATTTGAATAAGAATACCTGTTATTTTTTAAAAACGGGCAAATGCTCGCTGAACGTCGTTGACGATTTTGCGGTATCAGGCAGCACCAAGCTTTCCACCAATGATTTGCTGTACTGCCCCAAGCTGTACAAGACGATGCGCACCAAGAAAGAGCAGATGCGTCCCATCACGATCGCTCTGTGCGAATGCGGTCACGGCGAGGTGCTTTCGGGTCACCAACGCGCCTGCATCGCCAGTCAACGCGGTGTTGCTTTGCCGATCCGCGCATCGGAAGAGCAGCTCCGTCCCGCTTGCTCGGTGTGCGGCGGTCAAATGACCTTTGAGACCGTACAAAACGATACGGGGGCACGCATTGTCACCTTGCCTGCCGTTGCGATTCTGGATGAGGAAGAAACAAGCGAGGAATAAACCATGCTGACAGAGAAATCTCACATCATGGATGAAAGCGCCGTCAAGCGCACCTTGGTACGCATGGCGCACGAGATCGTGGAAAAAAATGCCGGCTGTGACACGCTGTGTTTGATCGGTATTCAGCGTCGCGGCGTGCCGCTTGCCAAACGCCTGGCAGAGAATATCCGCTCGTTTTCGGATATACCGATTGAGGTCGGCACGCTTGACATTACCCTTTACCGTGACGATTTGGGAGGGTTGCCGATCGACCCCGTCGTCAACGGCACCAAGATCGATTTTTCCATTAAAGATAAGACCGTGGTGTTGGTGGACGACGTGATCTATACGGGCCGCACCGTCCGTGCGGCGTTGGATGCGGTGATGAAACAAGAACGCCCGCAGCGTATTCAACTGGCGGTGCTCATTGACCGCGGTCACCGTGAACTGCCTATTCGCGGTGATTTCGTCGGCAAGAATCTACCGACCTCCCGCAAGGAAGTCGTAGCGGTATTTGTTCCCGAGGTTGACGGCGACATGGGTGTTGCCATATACGAAGCATAAAATTAGCGCTCAAGAGTGTAGCTCTTGAGCGCTTTCAATTTGTTAATCGTCTTCGTGTCGGTATTTTTCGCGCGTGGCGATACCGCCGCGGATATGTCGCTGTGCTTTGTTTATCTCTAAAATACGGCGCACCTCTCCGTACAACTGTGGGTTTACGGTCTGCAGACGATCAGAGACGTCCTTATGCACCGTCGATTTTGAAATGTGAAATTTCTTCGCCGCGGCGCGTACCGTGGTTTTATTTTCCAATATGTATTCGCCAAGCTCAATCGCGCGTTCTTCAACGGCCCCTTTCATGTTCTCACCCCATATCTGTGTTCTATATACACTATATGGAGCGCAAGATGAAAGTATGCGCGTATTACAATGTGTTAGTGGTTACCATTTCCATCCACGTGCTGCAATTGCTTTTGCGTCTCATGGAAGCAATCGGTGTTTCTTCCAGTTCCTCAATGGCAGAAATTTCACCCGCCAAGTATTCCTCAAGGGTATTACAGCAGTTCTTCATCCGCATAATAAGACCGCCAAGACGAATATCCTGCACTTCAAAACCGAAAGGTTTATTTTCTTTATACCATTGTTTGCGGAATGCCTGATAAAACGTTTCAGCACGATCAATCATAACACCGTAATCGGCAACAATGGCACGAAGTTCTGTTCTATCCCCCGCAAGATACGCTTTTCGAGTACGAATACCAATTTCCGCTTTGTATTCCAAGAGATCGCAAAGCGCGATAATCGTATCGAAAACATACGCATATTCACCGGCTTTTTCTTTTGCTTCGCGGATTTTAGCAGCAGCGTCGGCATAGTTTTTGCCGTCGCCTTCACAAACACCGCCCACATCGAAAATGCCTAAAAAGCAATCGTTATACAGTTGATATTTAGCGGGATTCGCGACTTGATTCAGTGCATACCCCTCCACTTTATTCGGCAGACCGAGTGTCATAAAGGCATCATAATCGGCACCGACCCATTCTTTGAACTTCGTCTTGATTGCTTCCTCATCCAAAATGCCAAGGTTGACGCATGCAGCCACACACAATGCCGGTAACACGGAATAATCCGATGCCTCACCGCCGTTGTCACCCCAAAGGGTTATAAGCACGTCTTTGATGCCGCTTTCGGCACACGCCGTAAACGCCGTTTTGGTTGCCTCGACCGCAAGTTCACTGTGCGGAGCAAAACCCGACCATTTCCAAGCACCGCCCGCAAACATGATGTTATCCGAGAGTTGTTTGTGCGCCTTTATCATGTTGTTATAGCGATCTTTTTCAAGCTCCGAATAAGACCAAAATACCAGCGATACGTCTTGCGGGACTTTCTCTTTGATTTCTTGGGAAAACGCGGTGTTTTCCGCATAATACTCTCCGTTGTTGGCGAGTCGGAAGAACATATCGCTCCACATCATCGGCTTAAAATCGTAGCGAGCGGCGATCTCTGTTACTTTGTTCAGATGTTCCAGCAGAATATCCGATTTTTCACGTTCGCCGTGTTCGTCGCGATAACGGCCTTTTCCGAGGTTATGCGCTTCGTCCATACCGATGTGGATCTTGTTGGTCTTAAAGCTTTTACGAAGCGAGGCAAACATGTGGTTGATAAATTTATATATATTGGGATCACCGACCATCAGTATGTCGTCACGATCAAGCATTTTTTTATATCGCGGCCAGCGAAAAATACAGTTAAGGTGTGCCAACGTTTGCACACACGGCACCAGCTCCACACCGTTTTTATCTGCAAATGCATCCAGTTCTTGCAATTCTCTGATGGAATATTTTCCGCGGAAGAAGCCGAACATGTCCTCTTCTTCCACTTCGTATGTATCTTCCATATATAACAGAAGCTGATTATACCCCATTTTCGTAAGCAGTTTAATGAATCGTTTCAGTTCCTCTAAATTCATAACCGCATTACGGGAACAATCGACCATCGCGCCTAACTTGTTAAAGTTCTTTTTCATCAGTATACCTCCCAAAATATTTCTATGAGCATAACTTATAAGGTCAACAGACCATTACCCAACATCGTTTGTGCCGCCAATAACACACCAATTTTTCCTGAATGGAAATTCAGGCCACCCTGCATATACACCGCAAACGGATCACGAAGCGGTGCATCGGCAGACAGTTCGATGGACGAGCCGAGTGTGAACGCGCCCGCCGCCATGATCACTTGATTATCGTATCCCGGCATGTCCCACGGCTCGGGTGTTACGTAGGCATCCACGGGTGCACCGCTTTGAATGCCGCGGCAAAACGCGATCAGTGCGTCCGAATTCTCTAAACAGATGGCTTGAATAATATCGGCGCGCACCTCGTCAGCCGTCGGCGAGCAACGATAGCCGAGCCGCTCAAACAACGAGGCGGAAAACGTGGCGGTTTTCAACGCCTCACCCACCACGTGAGGTGCGTGGAACAAGCCCATAAACAAGGAACGGTTATGTCCCAGCGAAGCGCCTACCTCGCGGCCGAGCCCCGGTGTGCTCATGCGATACGAGCACTGCTCGACCAAATCGCGGCGCCCGCAGATATATCCGCCGTTTTCGGCAATGCCGCCGCCGGGGTTTTTGATGAGCGAGCCCGCCATGAGATCGGCGCCGACCGCCGTCGGCTCGATAGTTTCGACAAATTCGCCGTAGCAGTTATCCACAAACACCACCGCATCCGCACGAACGGCACGAACGGTTTTTACGATCTCGCCGATTGCGGCAACGGATAACGACGGACGAAGATCGTAACCGCGGGAGCGCTGGATATGTACCATACGAATGGAGGAATCCTCCTTAAGTGCTGCCGCAATGCCGTCAAGATCGGGTCGGCCGTTTGCAAGCGGTACTTCCTTGTAACCGATACCGTATTCCGCAAGGGAGCCGTCGGACGGCTTGTCCGCGCCGATCACACCGATGAGCGTATCATACGGCTTGCCGGTTGCCGCAAGCAGGGTATCACCCGGTCGCAGTACGCCGAACAACGCCAGCGTGATCGCGTGTGTGCCGCACAAAATACTGTGACGCACGAGCGCATCTTCGGCGCCCATCACGTCCGCAAACACTTCTTCCAGCGTATCGCGACCGCGGTCGCCGTAGCCGTAACCGGTGGTGGAGGCAAAATGGCTCTCGCTGACCTTATGACGAATGAAAGCTGACAATACCTTTTGCTGATTGTATTCGGTGATTTCATCAATGCGATCGAATGCCGCCCTTGCCGTTGTCATTGCTTCGTGTGACAACGTCTGCAAGCGGGGATCAAGGTTAAAAAACTGTGTATCCATAGTAGTGCGTTACTTCCTTTCGATAACGGTCACGGTGCCGTGCACCCGAAACCCCAATGATTCATATAAACGCTGTGCCGGTAGGTTATAGGGACAGATCCACACCGTCTTCCCCCTCGCCTGCAAAGCCGCCGTTAAGCTTAACACGCAACGGCCCGCATAGCCGCGGCGACGGAACTCGGGCGCGGTGGCGACCCCGCCCAAAAGCGCACCCTTTCCCCATTCCGCTACCGTCATGGCAGAGGAGGCGATCACGCTGTTATCCGTTATAGCCGCATGGCGGCAAAAGTCGTGCCGTGTGCGGTACGATACGTCCAGATACCACGCTTCAAACGGCGGGAGATCATCAAAAAACGGTTGCAAAAAAGGATATAATTCCCGCAAGCTGACCGTTTCCAGCGTTTCTGCTTCGGTGACGTTCGGCGCCAGCATCGCCGTAAAGTGCTTTGCCTTGCCGTCACAGCATGCGGGATCGGTGGTATATACCGAGCGGATTTCGGGTTGCAGTTCAAAAAAAGCGGCAACCTCTTCGGCGTCTTCTTTATGGATACACGCAACCGCTTGCGTGTCCATAACGGCAATACACCCACCGTGCTCCGTTTGGTAAAAACGGGCGATCGAGGTATCGCGGTACGCTTCCCACCAGGAAAGCAAGCGACCCGAAACGGGCTCGTCCCCACTAATACCAGGCGGAAGTTCCCGATCAATCAAAGAAATCATACCGGCGTCTCCCATGCGGGCAAAGTGTTAAGCAGTATTTCTAAAAGCCGATGGGTATCGGTAATATCCTGTTCTTTCAGCACCGAGGACGGTGAATGGATATAACGGCACGGTAAGGAAACCGCCGCCGCATAAGCGCCCTCACCCGTGCGCTGAAAAGCACCGGCATCGTTGCCACCGGCAACCATGGTTTTGGTTTGTGAGGGGATACCGTTCTTCTCCGCTAAATCGCGGATATACGTATACAGCGCGGGATCATACATCGTTTGCCGATCCATAAAGGAAACAACGGGACCGCCCCCCATTCGGCAAACCTGCTTATCGGACGGCACGCCTGCGCTGTCCGCCGCCGTAGTGGAGTCCACTACCACCGCTATTTCCGGTTGCAGGGCAAAAGCCGCGATCATGGCGCCGCGCAAGCCGATCTCCTCCTGCACGGTGAAGACCAACGTGACATCGTATTCGGGCTCTGTGTGTGCCAGTTGCAACAACAGCGCGCATCCGGCGCGATCGTCCAGCGCTTTGGCACAAAGCTTGCCGTCAGCAAGCGAAAAGGACGCCGGCGAAAACGTAACCGCATCGCCCTCACGCGCAACCGCACGTGCTTCCTCCTTGGAATCGGCGCCGATATCGATCAGCATACTGCGGATGGCGGGAACTTTGGTCTTTTCCTCCCCTTTGCATTGGTGCACCGCTTTTCCGCCGATAACACCGGGATGGCCGTTCACCCACACCGTTCGGGAAAACAATACGTCGGACGTCATACCGCCGACCGTGTCAAATCGCAAATACCCGTCTTCGGTGATCCCAGTCACCATGCCGCCTACTTCGTCCATGTGTGCGGCAAATACCACCGTTTTCGGTGCCGCTTTGCGGCCTTTGAGGGAAACGATACAGTTTCCCAACCGATCCACACGAATCTCACTGACCGCAGGGGCATCCTGCAGATGTTGGATAATGTAGTCGCGCACGGCGTGCTCGCGGCCCGAAATGCCGGGAAGTGCACACAGTTCTTTTATCGTATTAAGCACGGCCCGACACCTCCCCTTTGGCGACAAACGCCGCCATCAAGCGGGCAACCGTTTCCACGTCCCGCAACGAAACGACCTCCGCAGGCGTGTGCATAAACTTAAGCGGAATTGACAACAAAGCGGTAGGAACACCGTCTGCCGTGACGCTGACCACGTCGGCATTCGTGCCGGTGGTCTCGCCCATCACTTCACATTGTAACGGTAACTGCTGTTTCTCTGCCAACTCACGCAGAGAATCCGTCATATTCTTATCCAATATCGGAGAGATACCGAGCATCACACCGCCGCCGAGCGTACCGCAAAATGCCTTATCGGTATCCGGTGTGTGCGCAAAACTGACGTCGACAACGATAGCAGCATCCGGTCGGACGCCGTACGCGGCGGTTTTTGCGCCGCGCAGGCCCAGTTCTTCCTGCACGCAAAAAGCCGCCACCACGTTGCACGGCAGAGATTCCCCCTTGAGAAACGAAAGGGCGTATAAAATCGCCGCCACACCCGCGCGGTTATCCAGCGCTTTGGAACAAACGCGGTCGTTAAGCAATTCCTCAAAATGAGCCGCAAAGACGGCGCGTGTGCCGAGCGGAATACGGGTTTTTGCTTCTTCGGCGCTCATGCCCACATCAATGCCGCGCTCGGTGAGTTCCGTCAGCGGTGCATCGTCTTTGGCAAGATGGATCGGTGTAGCGCAAAACACACCGTTGTACGGCGGTGTGCTCAATACGGTGATCGGCGCCGCCGACAAGGCGCGGTTATCCACCCCGCCGCACGGCGCAACGTGTAAAAAGCCGTTGTCGTCAATCTGCGTAACGGTAAAACCGATCTCATCGATATGCGCTTCCAATAACAGCGTGGGCGCATCGGGAATATCGGACCTCAAGACTCCCCACACATTCCCCAAACGGTCACGGCGGATCTCATCGGTAAACTCTGATAAAACCCTTACCGCAACGTCTGCCGCCTCACGGCATCCGTTTACACCGGATGCGAAACAGAGGTCGCGCAGTATATTTTTCAATTCCATAAAGCATTTCCTCACAAATCGTTGACGAGTTGTTTGAAGTGATCGCCGCGCTCTTCAAAGTTTTTGTACATATCAAAGCTGGCGCTGGCAGGTGACATAAACACAATATCGCCGTTATCGGCTATTTGGTCTGCCGTTTTGACCGCTTCTGCCATATCCGCCACACGGTAGATCGGCAGATCGGACACCGCCCGTATGGCGGTTTCAATCGCGCCAGCGGTGGCACCGAGCAGAATAGCGGCAGATACCGTTTCGGCGGCAACAGGACCGAGCGGATCGTACGGAATGTGCTTGTCGTACCCGCCCGCGATCAAAATGACCTTTTGTTTAAAGGAGTTGAGTCCGGCAATGGTGCGCGACGGGCTTGAGCCGATGGAATCGTTGTACCAACGAACACCGTTTCGCTCTCTCACCAGTTCCGAGCGGTGCGGGACACCGCTGAACGTACGGGCATAATCCGCCATCACCGATACCGGCACCACACCCCAAACAGCCGCGAAGGCAGCTAAAAAGTTTTCAACGTTATGCACACCGGGGATGCGAATATCCGACGCCGGCATAATGGCAACGGTTTCGTTGCCGTCCGTTCCGTACAAAATACCGTCCTCGCCGAGGTAGGTGCCGCGCTCTACCGGATGGCGGCGCGAGAACAGCCACACCTCACCCGTGCAATCGGCGGCAAAGCCGGCTGTGATCTCGTTATCCGCATTAAGCACCGCACGGTCGCTCGGTTGCTGATGCGCCACCAAGTTCTTCTTGGCATCGATATATTCCTGCATATCAGTGTGCCAATCCAGGTGATTGGGGGCAACATTGGTAACGACCGCCACCTTCGGGCTTTGCGTCATCATGGTGAGCTGAAAACTGGAAAGTTCCGTTACCGCGGTATGCTCTGCAGTGATTTTCTCGATGATCGGCAACAGCGGTCGGCCGATGTTGCCGCCGAGATGCACTGTTTTGCCTGCGGCTTCCAACAAACCGGCGATCACGGTAGTGGTCGTGGTCTTACCGTCTGACCCGGTCACCGCATAGATCGGTGCGGGACACAGATCGAAAAACAGTTCCATTTCGGACGTCACGGCCTTGCCCGCGGCGCGCGCCGCTTGGAAAGGCGGCAAATAGGGCTTCATGCCGGGGGTGCGCAGGATCAAATCCGCATCCAAGGTATCCAAATACCCCTCACCGAGCTGCAACGCGGCACCTGCCCGCTCTAACACCTCTGCCGTTTCGCCGAGTTCCGCACGAGTACGTTTATCACAAGCCGTCACCTCGGCGCCGTGAGCCAGCAGCTGCAGCACGACCGGCGTATTGTTACGACCAATACCGCAAACTGCTACCCGTTTGCCGGACAGCGACGCATAAAATTCCGAATAATTCATCTCATCACGCTCCTCGCAACAGTACTATTATACTGTCACTCGATCAAAATATCAACACAAAAAAACGAAGGATGAGGCCAACGCCTCATCCCCCGTTTAGTCATCCGAAAAACGCGAAAGATACAAAAGACCGATCAAACCGCCGATGAACAGAACAACCGCCGATGCAAGCGTCAATGCCCAGTGCCACCACACCGTGCCGAGTGCCGCAAAGCCGGGGATGATCCGTTCTTCAAAGATATCCCACAATGAGCCGAGAACAAAGCCGATGATAACACAATACGTCGGGCGTGTAAAACGGTTCATTGCCCACTCGAGCGGTTTTGTGATGGCAAAAATACCAACCAGCAACGAGATGCCGATAACGGCAAGCGCCGGCAACGGCATGGATACAATACTGGTGATTCCCAAAATAATCAGCATATGTGACGTGCTGATACCGGGGAGTATCAGGGCAATGGAAATAACAAAACCCGTCACGATCCATAACAAGACATTGGCAAACGTGATACTGTCGGTATTGGACACGAGCGAAGTAACGTCCGGCCCGATGGCACCGATCCATTTGAGGATCTCCAAAATATTCGCCACGCCAAGCACGATCGCGACACCCAAAAGGCCCCAAAGCAACGAGGTAAAAGTAAACCTTACCGTCACTTTCTCGGGCTTGATTTTAGAAAGCAAAGTGGGCACACCGCCGATCACTGCACCGAAAAACAACGCCGCAACGGGAATCGGAAAAACCTCAAGCAGGTGACCGATCAGTTCGTAAAACAGTACCAAACCGATCGCGGCACCCAAACCGAAACGGACAAGGAACCATGCGTTTTCTTTGAAATTTTTGCGGATGCCGCTGATGGCGCTGAGCAGACGGTCATAAATACCAAGTACGATGGCCATGGTGCCGCCGCTGACGCCCGGTACCGCCATGGAGGAGCCGATAATCAAGCCCTTGATGGGTACCATAAAACGCTTAAAAAATGTCTTCATCATTATCTATCCCCTTTTCACCAAGATATTGTACAACATTCCGCGCCTTTTGTCACGAGAAATCTTGAATTTTTTTGTAAAAACACTTATACTGGTATCAATATGATATTTCTATGAGGAAAAGGAGTACGCTATGAGCCCGAAAGAACGGTTTATCGCCCTTTACAAAGAGCATATCAAGCGTGAAGGCGCTGACAAATTTTTAGAGTATCTGGAATCCAAATCCTGCGATTTCTTCACCGCCCCCGCCAGCACACGGTTTCACGGCTCCTACGAGGGCGGTCTGGTGGAACACA
Source organism: Acutalibacteraceae bacterium (assembly GCA_045590415.1). Taxonomy (GTDB): domain Bacteria; phylum Bacillota; class Clostridia; order Oscillospirales; family Acutalibacteraceae; genus RGIG3009. The sequence goes on from JAZNRA010000032.1 coordinate 10,491, forward strand.
GCTTAAACGTATACGATTGCCTGCACCAGTATCTTGACCGCGAGCGTGTCAGGACAGTATACGGTCTTGAATACAGCGAGGAAAGCATCGCCATCGCCGCTTTGTTACACGACGTATGCAAGATCAATTTTTATAAACCGGGCACACGCAACGTGAAAGACGAAAACGGTGTGTGGCAGAAGGTCCCCACCTACGAGATCGACGATAAGCTCCCCTACGGCCACGGCGAAAAATCGGTATATATTCTCTCCGGTTACATGCGCTTGACACGCGAAGAGGCCTTTGCAATCCGCTATCACATGGGATTTGCCGGCGACGAGGATGCGCGCAACGTCGGCAAAGCGTTTGAAATGTTCCCGCTCGCCTTTGCCTTGTCCGTTGCCGATATGGAGGCCACCTACTTCCTGGAGGGAAAATAAATGGCGCAAACCGCAACACTGCCACGCTGTCCGCTCTCTAAAAAATGCGGCGGCTGTCAGCTGCAAAACATGAGTTATGAGCGACAACTCGCTTACAAGCAAGAAAAAGTGATTTCCCTGCTCGGTCGATATCACCGCGTTTCGCCGATCGTAGGTATGGACTTTCCTTACCACTATCGCAATAAGGTGCAAGCAGCATTTGCCCTGACAAGACGGCGTGAGATCTTATCGGGTGTGTACCAATCCAGTACGCACCGTATTGTCAAGGTGGATTCCTGCCAGATCGAAGATCAAACCGCCGATAAGATCGTCGTCTCCATCCGCCGTATGCTCCCCGAATTCCAGATGCTCCCCTACCAAGAGGACAGCCGCAAAGGATTTTTGCGCCACGTGCTGATCCGCCGCGGGTTTACGAGCGGTCAAGTAATGGTGGTATTGGTTGCCGCGCACCCGATATTCCCCTTGAAAAAGCGGTTTGTACAAGCGTTGTTGGAGCGGCATCCCGAGATCACCACGGTGGTGCTGAATATCAATCCTCATCAAACCAGTATGGTACTCGGTGAGCGCGAGGAAGTGCTGCACGGCGTCGGATATATTGAAGATACGCTTTGCGGGTGTGTGTTTCGCATCTCTCCCCGCTCGTTTTATCAGATCAACCCGACCCAGACCGAAAAGTTGTACGGTAAAGCGATCGAGCTTGCCGGCCTTACAGGCAAGGAAGCGGTGTTGGACGCGTATTGCGGAATCGGCACTATCGGTTTGATCGCGGCAAAATCCGCCGGTCAGGTTGTGGGCGTTGAGGTCAACGGCGATGCCGTGCGGGATGCCCGTGTAAATGCAAAACGCAACAATATCAAAAACGCACATTTCATTGAAGCCGATGCAGGTAAATACATGGTCGCTCTTGCTGAGGAAGGGCAACACATTGACGTGGTCTTTATGGATCCGCCGCGGGCGGGCAGTGATATGCCGTTTTTAAACTCGCTGATCACATTAGCACCGAAAAAGGTGGTATACATTTCCTGCAACCCCGAAACGCAGGCACGCGACCTGCGTGTGCTTACCAAAAACGGATACCGCGTTACCTACATTCAACCTTTCGATATGTTTCCACACACACAGCACATTGAGTGTGTGGTATGTCTTGAAAAGAAGTAAAAAGAAGCACCGCAAATGTCACCACTTGATTGAGTAATGGTTGAATTTTTGTATCGTTACCCATCAAAAACCTTGACAAAAAACATAAAAATGTGCTACAATGCTTGAAAGCAAGTATTTATAACGATTTTAAAGGAACCAGCTGGCTGCAGAGGACGTTGGTTCCTTTTTGTTTTCTGGGGCTAATAACGGATAAAACTACATTGTAAAAAGGAGATAGAAATATGGAAATTCAAGTTGCGGAACTTATTGAGCAGATCAAGCAGGAAGGCGTGGCAACTGCCGAGGTGGAAGCCAAAGCGATTGTCGACGCGGCAAAAGCCGATGCCGAAAAGATCATTGAAGAAGCAACGGCGCAGGCAAATAAGATTTTAAATGATGCAAAATCCGAAACGGATCGAATGACAAAATCCAGCGAAGACGCTATCCGTCAGGCGGGCCGCAACTTGCTGATCTCTTTCAGGGAAAGTGTATCGAGGGAGCTCAAGGCCGTTGTCGGGGAAACTGTTTCTGCCGTCTATTCATCGGAAGCATTGTCACAGCTTATCGTTGATGTCGTCGCAAACTGGGCGAATAAGCCCGATGCCGAAGACGTCGCCGTGATCTTAAACACCGAGGATCTTCAGAAACTGGAAAAAACGATACAGGCAGCTCTTAAAGAAAAACTGGTAAACGGTATTACGCTTAAAGCAAACGATACGTTTGACGGCGGGTTCCGTATTGCCGTGAATAACGGAAGCGCCTATTACGATTATTCCGCGGAGGCGGTTGTGGATATGCTTTCAAATTATCTTAGCCCTAAGGTTACCGAACTTTTGAAAGAGGCGGAGTAATATGGCTGAGTATTATCTGGTTTCACAGCTTCCGTCTTTGGACGGGATTTCTGAAAACGCGCCGCTTCCCATTTCCGAAGAGCAATTTACCGAGTTGTGCAATCGCTTTTTAGGAAAAAAGTCGCTGGCGGCTATGAGAAAGCTTACCTTATCCCCGCCAAAAAGCGCTGAAAGTTCGGGCTCTTCTTTTATTGACGCTTGGAATGAAAGCGAACGGAATTTGCGATTTGCCCTTGGTAAGGTTCGTGCGGAAAAACTGAAAAAACCCTTTGATACGGAAAATCGGATTTTTCCCGTGGAATACGGCAAAGCGGCTAGTGCGGCTTTGGAAACCGAAAATCCGATGGAAGCTGAAAAATATCTAAATCATTTCCGTTTGGGAATCTTAGAAGCTCTCAGACCGATGGATAGCTTCTCTGAAGAATACATTTTCTATTACGGACTTAAACTGAAGTTGCTTCTTCGCATGAGGCGGTTTGACACGAGCTCCGGCGAAAAAGCGTACAAAACGATTTACGACTCCATAGTAAATGGAGATCGGTTGGAGGTAATACCATGACCGAAAACAAAGGAAAAGTAGTTAGCATAAACGGAAACTTGGTGTCTGTCGAATTTGACGGCAACGTTTCCATGAATGAAATATGCTACGTTTTGGTTGGCGATACCGCTCTGAAAAGTGAGGTCATCCGCATTAAGGGTAACGTTGCTCAGGTGCAGGTCTACGAGATGACGGACGGCATCAAATGCGGAGACGAAGTGGAATTTACGGGAGATATGCTCTCCGCCGATCTTGGCCCCGGATTGCTTGGTCAGATATATGACGGACTGCAGAACCCGCTCCCTGTTTTGGCGGAGCAAGCCGGTTGGTTCTTAGAAAGAGGCATTTACGCAGACGGACTGGATACCGAGAAAAAATGGGAATTCACACCGACTGCCGCTGTTGGCGATGTTGTTCGTGCAGGTGAATATATCGGCACGGTTCCCGAAGGTCCGTTTACCCATAAAATTTTTATTCCCTTCTATCTGCTTGGAAATTATACGGTAAAATCCATTGTCGACAAAGGCGACTATACCGTTAAAGAAACCGTGGCGGTTATAACCGATGAACGCGGACGCGAAATTCCCGTTTCCATGTCTTTCAAATGGCCTGTAAAACGCGCCGTAAAATGCTACAGCGAGAGATTGGCACCTGTCGAAACCATGGAAACGAAGGTGCGCCTCATTGACTCGTTCTTCCCCGTTGCGAAAGGCGGAACCTATTGTACTCCCGGACCGTTCGGTGCAGGAAAAACCGTGTTGCAGCATACCACGTCCAAATATGCGGACGTGGATATCGTGATCATCGCCGCTTGCGGCGAGCGTGCCGGTGAAGTCGTGGAAACACTGACGGAGTTCCCCGAACTGACCGATCCGAAAACCGGTCGTTCGCTTATGGAACGAACCATTATTATTTGTAATACGTCCTCTATGCCCGTTGCCTCCCGCGAAGCTTCGGTTTACACGGCGGTAACACTGGCTGAGTACTATCGACAGATGGGACTTCACGTTTTAATGCTCGCCGACTCCACGTCGCGCTGGGCGCAAGCTATGCGTGAAATGTCGGGCCGACTCGAAGAAATTCCGGGTGAAGAGGCGTTCCCCGCGTATCTCGAATCGTATATTGCCGCCTTCTACGAAAGAGCAGGTTACGTCCGCTTGCCTGACGGCAGTAACGGTTCCGTTACCATCGGCGGTACCGTATCCCCTGCGGGCGGTAACTTCGAGGAACCCGTAACGCAGGCAACCTTAAAGGTTGTGGGCGCTTTCCACGGTCTTTCCCGCGAGCGTTCGGACGCCAGAAAGTACCCCGCTATTGATCCGCTTATCTCATGGTCTAAATATAACAGTGTTATTGATAAGGAGAAGTTGGAATTTTGCAAAGGGATTCTACACCACGGCGACGAGATCGGCTCCATGATGAAGGTGGTCGGTGAAGAAGGTACGACGCTTGAAGATTATATTACCTACTTGAAATCCGAAATGCTCGATGCCGTGTATCTGCAACAAAACTCCTTTGATTTGGTCGAGGCAAACTGCGGGAAAATGCGTCAGCGCTACGTTACTGATAAACTGGTCTGTATTTTGGGCAGTGATTACGCTCTCCAAAGCAAAGATGATGCCCGCAGCTACTTTAACCGCATGCGCCAGAGATTTATCGACTGGAATTATACCGAGTTTGAAAGCGATGGCTTTACAAAGGCGGAATCGGCGATCGATGAATTATATCGCGAGGGTGACGGCAATTTATCCGCACCCGCCGAAAAACTGTTAAAGGACGGTGAATGAGCGTGAATAAAGTATATAACCGAATCGAATCGATTAACGGTAACGTTATCACTGTCCGAGCAACCGGCGTTCAATACAAGGAATTGGCACAGATCAATACGCGGTTCGGCAAATCTTTGGCTCAGGTCAACAAGATCGAAGGGGATTTGGTATCCCTGCAGGTCTTTGCCGGCGGCCAGGGCGTTTCCACGGGAGATGAAGTACGTTTTCTCGGCCGCGAAATGCGCGTATCGTTCAGCGAGGATCTGTTGGGACGTATATTCAACGGTTCGGGCGAGCCGAGGGACAAAGGTCCTGCTCTTACCGACAACATGAAGCCCATCGGCGGACCTTCCGTTAATCCTACCAAACGTATCCTTGCCAATCGCATGATGAGAACCAACATTCCCATGATCGATATGTTTAATACGCTGGTCGTTTCTCAGAAATTGCCTATCTTCTCGATTTCGGGCGAACCGTACAACCAGCTTCTTGCCCGTATTGCCATGCAGGCCGAAGCAGACGTCATCGTGCTTGGCGGCATGGGACTGAAATACGATGACTTTTTGTATTTTAAGGATGCGCTTTCCAAGGGCGGTGCATTAAGCAAAACCGTCATGTTCGTTCATACGGCTTCCGACCCTACCGTTGTGTGCATGATGGTTCCCGATATGGTATTGGCCGTTGCCGAGCAGTTTGCGCTTCAAAACAAAGACGTTTTGGTGCTTCTGACCGATATGACGAACTTTGCCGATGCCATGAAAGAAATTGCGATCACGCAAGAGCAAGTGCCGTCCAACCGCGGGTATCCCGGTGATCTGTATTCACAGCTGGCATCGCGTTACGAAAAGGCGGTCGACTTTGCAAATTCCGGCTCGGTTACCGTTTTGGCGGTTACCACGATGCCCGGCGACGACGTGACTCATCCCGTTCCCGACAATACCGGCTATATTACGGAGGGTCAGTATTACCTCAAAGGCGGTCGCATTGAGCCCTTTGGTTCTCTCTCTCGACTCAAGCAAAACGTAAACGGCAAAACACGAAAAGACCATCGGGCACTGATGGATGCGATGATTCGGTTGTATTCGTCGTACAAAGAAACGCTTGAAAAGAAAAACATGGGCTTTTCCATGAGCCGTTGGGATGAAAAATTGCTGAAATACGGCGATCTTTTTGAAAGTGAACTGATGTCGCTGTCCGTTAATCTTCCGCTGGAAGAGGCACTTGATTTGGGTTGGAAGATTTTGGCGGATTGCTTTGAGAAAGATGAAACCGGAATCAAGTCGGACCTTACGGATGAGTTTTGGCCTGATTAAACCTTGCAAAAATGAGCTCGAAACCGTGACGGAGTTCATGCTCTGTCACACCAAGGAGGTCTGTGGTTTTGGCAAAAATCAAACTAACTAAAAACGAGTTAAAGGTACAAAAGGACGCATTGAAAATGTACCGTCGATATTTGCCTACTCTGACACTGAAAAAACAACAACTCCAATCCGAGATCCGCACCATTGAAGCCAAGGCGAAAGCAGTGAGAAAAGAACGAGAAAACCTGGAAGCGGGATTCCGAGAATGGATCGCTGTTTTTAGCGAAACGGATGCCTTCCCCAAAGGAATCATAACCGTCCGCAATATTCGCAAAGGAACGGGAAACATTGCGGGCGTTGATATTCCGACGTTTGAGGGTGCGGATTTTGAACGAGGAGAATACGATCTCTATGAAACGCCTCTTTGGGTGGATATCGCCGCAAACCATATGGAAACGGCAATGGCACTCGATTTAGAGGCAGAAGTGTTGGATGAACAAGTGAAGCTCTTAGAAAAGGAGTTGCTGGCGACTTCTCAACGAGTTAACTTGTTTGAAAAGGTGAAAATCCCCGAAACAGAGGAAAATATCAAAAAGATCTCGATCTATATGGCAGACCAACAGGTCAGTGCCGTCGTGCGTTCAAAAATATCAAAACGCAAGATAGCCCTTCGTAATGCTGCGGCTTCCGAAAAGGAGGTTTATGCAGTATGATCGTGCCTATGAAAAAAGTTTCTCTTATTATCAGAGAAAACAAAAAGAATGAAACCCTAAAAACGCTTCGCAAATTGGGTATTGTCCACATTGAAATAACGGAAGGGTCCGGCGAACGACTCACACTGCTCCAAGAACAAACGGCGTTACTGGAAAGCGCGATCTTTGCCATTGGTAAAACGAAAAAGTCGGAGCAAAAAGACGTGAGCGATCAAGAGGCGTTATCCGTTGCGACAAAGGTACAAGCTCTCTGCGAGGAGAAAAAGCAATGTCAGGCAGAAAAGATCGCGCTGAGCTCTGAGCTTGACCGCTTGAAAAGCTGGGGCGACATAGATCCGAGCAGTATACGCGATTTGGAATCCAAAGGGTTTGAAGTATCCTTTTATGAGATGCCAAAGAATGAATACGAATCGCTCGCAGACGACATTGAAACCGTTCGGCTGGATGCCACGAAATCGACCGTTCGATTTATGTTGCTCAACCCCGATGCGTCGCTGAGCGGTTACCGCCTCACAATGCCCGCGACGTCTACCGACGAAATGAGGAGGCGGCTCTGTGAACTAACGGCACGCATGGATGAAATTGACGAAACGATTGCATCCAATGCTTGCTATATCGAGAGCATAAAGCGCACGATCCAAGCCGCCGAAAAGGAATCGCTGTTTGAGACCTATGCTACGGGTATGGCAGATGAAGAGTTGTCACCCGAAAGCGAAAAGCCGATTTCCGTTTCCTATTTCACGGGATATATTGAGACAGAAAACCTTGATAAACTGAAAGAAACGGCGGCCGGCAATTCGTGGGGACTTCTCGTGGAAGAACCAAGTGAAGAGGATAACGTTCCTACGAAACTGAAAAACAACAAGTTTGTCAGCTTAATTTATCCTTTAACCGACTTTTTGGGCACTGTCCCCGGATATTTCGAATATGACATTTCGGGTTGGTTTTTAGCGTTTATTCTCATATTCTTCGGGATCATTTTCGGGGACGGCGGATACGGTCTGTTTATCTGTGCGGTGGCGGCGATCCCCATTATCAAATCACTCGTTACCAAAAAGACGGTTTCCCCCATGTTCTTGCTTATAGGACTTTTCGGTCTTTCAACCGTTGTGTGGGGCACGCTTACGTGTACGTGGTTCGGACTCTCTCCGGAGCAACTGCCCGGATGGATAAAAAGCTTATCGATACCGCTGATTTCAAACGTGTATGGCGATAAGATCTGGTATCCGTTTTGGACGAACGGTGCGGCAGGGCTCACGACGGCTCAGAATCTGCAGATATTCTGCTTCTCGCTGGCGCTGATACAACTGACGGTGGCGCACGTAAAAGGAGTCATCCGAAATAAGGGCTCCGTTAAAATGCTCGGGGATATCGGTTCGATATTACAGCTTTTCGGTATTTTTTATTTGGTGCTCAGTCTTGTCGTAAACGCTGAGGTATTCAGTTTCGGGCTCGTCATCGGCGGTATTCCCGTGGGAACGGTTGCCATCGCGTTGATAGCCGTCGGATTTATCCTGAGCTTCGTGTTTTCGAACTATGAAGGAAGCATTATCAAATCCATACTGTCAAGCTGTACCAACATCGTGTCGGTTCTGCTTGGCGTCGTGAACGTGTTTTCGGATATCGTTTCGTATATTCGACTGTGGGCTGTCGGGCTGGCGGGTGCCGCCATCTCCGCTACCGTGAACGAATTGGCAGGGCCGTTGCTCGGCAACTTCTTATTTATGATCGTTGCCATTGTTCTGCTGGTATTTGGACACGGACTGAATATGATTTTAAACGTTCTTTCGGTTATCGTTCACGCACTTCGTCTTAACACCTTGGAGTTCTCCTCGCTTTTGGATATGTCGTGGAGTGGGCATAAATTTAAACCTTTTAAAGAATAAATTGTTTATAAAGGAGAATCGTTATGAATTTGGGAATGTTATCAACCGCGTTGGCAATGGGTATCGCCGCAATCGGCTCGGCTATCGGTATCGGTATTGCGGGTCAGGCCTCCATCGGTGCTTGGAAAAAGTGCTATATGAGCAATAAAGCGGCACCGTTCATCCTCACCGTTTTTGCAGGTGCACCGTTAACGCAGACCATTTACGGCTTTCTGTTGATGCAACAGATGAAGGCGTCCTCTGCCGATCCCGCGTTTTTGCTCGGACTCGGAATTGCGTCCGGCGTAGCAATGGCTGCCTCGGCGGTGTTCCAGGGAAAAGCCGGCGCGACAGGCGCAGATGCGTTGGCTGAAACGGGAAAAGGATTTTCACAGTATATCACGGTCGTGGGCTTGTGCGAAACGGTCGCGTTGTTTGCACTCGTTTTCAGCATGGTAGCGTTAGGATAATTGATATGTCAAGATAAAAACGGTGTAACCTCCTTTTGGGGTTACACCGTTTTCCGTTTATAATTTATTTATAAATACCAGATACCGTCTGCGTATTCTTTGATCGTTCGATCGGAGGAAAAGTATCCGGCGTGTGCAATATTGAGCAACGATTTCCGATCAAATAACTCGCGGTTTGCGTAATCGCGATTGAGTTCTAATCGCCGTTCACAGTACGGGATAAAATCCGCAAGCACATAATACGGATCGGAACGGTGCCAGAGCGCACCTGCGGTAAGTGAATCGTACAGATCGCGAAACATTCCCGTTCCACCGTCGTCGAAGGTACCGTCAATCAGGGTATCAACAACGCGCCGCAGGCGCGGCTCCGACTGCAAATAACTCTGTGGCGAATAGGTGTCTTTCATCGCGTGAAGTTCCTCCACTCGCGCACCGAAAATATAGTTGTTGTCCTCCCCCGCCTGCTCGACGATCTCAATGTTCGCGCCGTCGTAGGTGCCGAGTGTGACGGCACCGTTGAGCATGAATTTCATATTACCGGTACCCGAAGCTTCCGTTCCCGCCGTGGAAATCTGTTCCGATACGTCTGCCGCGGGGATGATCTTCTCCGCATACGAAACCGTATAATTCGGCAAAAACAACACCTGCATCCGATCCGAAACCGCCGTATCCCTATTGACAAGTTCGGCAATCTCATTGATGAATTTGATGACAGCTTTTGCCCGCTGATAGCCGGGCGCCGCTTTCGCAGCGAACAGATACGCGGTGGGTGTAAAATCGGTAATGCGACCGTCTTTGATTCCAAAATACGTGTCTAAAATTGAAAAGGCATTGAGGAGTTGGCGCTTATATTCGTGCAAGCGTTTTGCTTGCACGTCGAGTAAAAATTCAGATTTGAGATGCAACCCGCTGTGTGCTTCAATATAGGCGGCAAGCTGTTGCTTTTTGAGTGATTTTACGGTGTGCAACATTTGCAGAAACGAAGAATCGTCTGCATAGGGTACGAGTTGTGCGAGTTGTGATAAATCGGTAATCCAGCGTTTACCGATGGTTTCGGTAATAAGCTGTGCCAATTCACGATTGGCAAGCGCTAACCACCGACGCTGTGTGATACCGTTCGTCTTATTGTTAAAGCGTTCGGGATACAACCGATACCATTCCGGCAAGGTGTCTGTTTTGAGCAGTTCACTGTGTAATCTTGCCACGCCGTTAACCGAATGGGATGCAAAAATTGCCAATCGTGCCATGTGAACGTGCGTATCATCTACGATGTTATACGGTTTCGTATCGGTAATACCGCGTGCCGTAAGGTCACGTACCAATGCCTTTTGGATACGCAATACACAGCGGTATATCTGCGGCAAGACGCTGCGAAACAGTTTAATATTCCACTTTTCCAACGCTTCCGGCAAAATGGTGTGATTGGTATAGGCGAAGGTATCGCACGTGATCTGTAAGGCATCAGCAAACGAGACGCCCTCATTCGTCAGCAGACGGATCAGTTCGGGGATGGATACCGTCGGATGAGTATCGTTAAGCTGAATAGCATATCGTTTGGAAAAGTGTGAAAAATCCGTACCGAACTGCTGCTTATAGCGTTTTAGGAGGTCTTGCAACGACGCACTGCAAAAGAAATACTGCTGCTTTAACCGCAGTTTTTTGCCTGCTTCGGTATCGTCGTTGGGATACAAGACCATGCTGATCCGCTCGGCGTGATCGCGTTTCTTGACCGCTTGGTCGTATTTTTGCTGATTAAACAACGCAAAATCAAACGGCGTTTGCGCCTCGGCTTGCCATAAACGAAGGCGATTGACGGTTTTACCGCCGTAACCGATCACGGGTGTGTCGTACGGCACGGCGTATACCTGCTCATCGGCAAAGGTAACAAGCACCTTTTCCGATTCCTTGCGCACCGACCACGGGTCACCAAAGGCGAGCCAATCGTCCGCTACCTCTCTTTGAAAACCATCCACGATCTGTTGTTTAAAAAGTCCGTAGCGGTAGCGGATACCGTATCCATCCAGCGGAATACCTTGCGTAGCGGCGGAATCCAGAAAGCAGGCGGCTAAACGTCCGAGCCCGCCGTTGCCAAGCGCCGCGTCTTCGATCTCCTCAAAAATGGCGGTGGAGTGACCGTGTTCGCGCAACAACGCTTCCACATCTTCCAGTAATCCCATATTCAGCAAATTGGATTCGATCATGCGACCGATCAAAAACTCCGCCGAAAAATAAACGGCGCGTCTTTCGTTCCTTTCGGTCTGTGGCTCTGCACAAAGCCGCGCCATCGCCGCTTTGGAAACAGCGGTATACCACTGCTTTACGGTTGCTTTTTTAGGATCCGAAGCACCCTCCAAGCGTAAAGCGGCGAGAATTTCCCGTGAAAAATCAGTCATTGATAAACGATTCCTTTCTAATCATACTATCCACAGTTTCTCCCCGGAAAAAGCCGTATATACATAAAAAAGCGATGAGCAACGCCCATCGCTTTTCGTGATTACATGACAAAACCGCCGTTCACACCGAGTACCTGTCCGGTGATATAGGATGCTTTTTCAGACGCCAAAAACAGAAGCGCTTCGGCGATCTCCTCCGGTTTACCCAACCGTCCGAGCGGCGTGTCGTCCGCTAAACCGTTCAGAGTATCCTCGTCAAACGAAGCACACATATCCGTTTGAATCACACCCGGCGCCACGCAATTCACCCGAATATTGGACGGACCGAGCTCCTTGGCGAGTGCCTTACTGAAGCCGATGAGTCCCGCTTTGGCGGCGGAATACGGTACTTCGCACGAAGCACCCGTTACGCCCCATATCGAGGATACCGTCAGAATACTGCCGTAGCCCTGCCGCACCATGGCGGGAATAACCGCCCTGCAGCAGTGATACGCACCGTCCAAGTGTACTCCCATCATACGTTGCCATTCTTCCGGCTCGGTATCCGTCAGCAGTTTTTGCTGTGCGATACCCGCATTGTGGATGAGCACGTCCAGATGACCAAAGCGGTCGTACACCGCTTGCACCATCCGTTTTACTTCATCGGCTTTTGCGACATCCGCCTGCACCGCAAAAGCGTCGCCGCCCGACGCCGTGATCTCGTCAACCAAACGGTCTGCCGCTTCTTTTGAGGAGCAGTAGTTAACAGCTACCGCATATCCGTTATCCGCAAACAGCCGCGCTGCCGCAGCACCGATGCCGCGGGAAGCGCCCGTAATCAAAACCGTTTTCATATGCGCCATCTCTCTTACAGCTTCAACGTGATGTCTTTATGCTCACCGTCAAACAAGCGGTAAGTAACGCCCGTCATATCGAACATTTTCTTGGAGGCAATGACCGAATCCGTATCGGCGTATTTATCCTGCAGGTAAATAACCTCTTTGATACCCGATTGGATGATCGCTTTGGCACACTCGTTACACGGGAACAGCGTAGTGTATACCTTTGCCCCCTCTAATCCGGAACGGCCGTGGTTTAGGATCGCATTGAGTTCTGCATGGCACACAAACAGATATTTGGTGTTCAGCGGATCGCCGTCACGGTCCCACGGCATACAGTCGTCACTGCAGCCGATCGGCATACCGTTATATCCCATCGACAAGATTTTGTTATCCTGACCCACGATGCAGGCACCGACCTGCGTTCCGGGGTCTTTGCTACGCTGTGCCGACAGCAGGGCTACCCCCATAAAATATTCATCCCAGGAAAGATAATCCTCGCGTTTCATAAAACGTCCTCCTTTAGTATGTCACTATAGGTACGAAAGGCCGTCGGCAGCGCATAATCTGCCAACCCCTCTTTGGAAACCAATTGAAAACCGGGCTTAAGTGTAATGCTTTTTGCCTTTATAAGATAACCGGTCATGTGCCATTCCACGTGGGAAAACACGTGTTTTGCATTGAGGAGTCGGTCAACGGAATTTGCGCGAATGCCCCAATCGGACAAGGCGTCGCCCAAATAATCCGACTCCATATTCGGCAATTCCCACATGCCGCCGAGAAGCCCTTTGGGTGGGCGGCGATGTAACAGCACTTTGCCGTCTTTTACAACAATAAACACGGTGCGGTGTTCCACGCGGCGCTGCTTTGGTTTGGCACGCGTGGGCAGATCTCTCGCCCGCTCCAAACCGGCAACGGCACAATAGTCAAAGAGCGGGCATTCACTGCAACGCGGTTGTGCATTCGGCAGACATACCGTTTCACCGAGTTCCATGATGCCTTGATTAAAATCGCCCGCGTGCTGCTCCGGCACGATACTCTGCACAAGCGCCGTTACACGTTTTCGGTTTTGCGGTTGCATCACGTCCGTGTGATCGTCTGTAAGACGTGCCATTACCCTCAGGACGTTTCCGTCCACCGCGGCGGCGCGTTTGCCGAACGCGATCGATGCGATCGCACCCGCCGTGTAGTCACCGATACCGGGTAACGTGAGCAATTGCTCGTAATTATCGGGTAGTTCCCCGCCGAAATCCCTCATTACCGTTTGTGCGGCTTTTTGCAGGTTGCGCACACGGCTGTAGTAGCCGAGGCCTTCCCACAGTTTTAACAGCACGTCCTCCGATGCGGCCGCCAAATCGGCAACGGTGGGAAGCACCTGCATAAAGCGTTCAAAATACGGCAAAGCCGCTTCAATACGCGTTTGCTGCAGCATGATCTCCGATA
>JAZNRA010000033.1:0-38229 GCA_045590415.1 Acutalibacteraceae bacterium
TGCTCTTTGCTTAATTATCTATTTAGTTTTCATCTTCCCTTTTCCGCTTTTTCAGTTGAGCTGTTCCAAAGAGGCAACCGCCGCTTATAAACGCAACAGCGAACCATAACCACAAAGCCGTGTTTTCGCCGGTCTGCGGAATTTCAGGAATCGGAGCAGCAGGAGGTGTATAGGTGTTGACGAAGATCATCGAATCCGCCTTATCAGCACCTATGGCATACGCATAAGCAACCTTAAAGGTTCCGTCAAGGTTATCGGTGACGGTAACCGTAACGGTATATGCCGTACTGTCATACGTTACACCGTCTGCGTTTCCTTGAGTTTCTAAAACGGTATAGACGTAGATGCCTTCTTTTTCTACCGAAATGGGAGTGAAAGCAAAACTGCCGTCCGCTGCATTCTTGACGGTATCAAGTTTCGTATTGTCTTTGTCATACAGTTCAAACGAGAACTCGTCAGCGACCAGATCACGACCGTTTAGAGTCTTCTTTCCTTTGATTATGATCTCGGTAGCTGCTGCCGTATACGTGTTGTGGAACTGTATCTCTTCGACGGTAGAACCTGCTATGGGCTCATCGTTCACGGTAACGGCGGCAATCAGATTACCGTCGTGATTATCCGTTACGGTGACGATCACCTCATATTCGGCATCGTCAGAGGTGACACCTTTTTCGTTGATCTCGTCTTCAAGAATGAGATAGTAGTACGTACCCTCTGCCTCGAAACTCATGGGTGCAAAGGTAACTTTGCCGGTACCGTCATCTTGTAAGGCAAGAGGAACGTCATCCTGGAGCAGCGTATTCTCGCTGTATGCAAAACCGCTATCCGTCTTATGCAGATCAAATTTGAATTCGCCGTCAACAAGATCACGGCCTGTCAAAATCTTAGTTGCTTCCAAAGTGACGTATGCGGGGTCTGCCGTATACGAGTTGTTAAAGACGATCTTACCGTTTGCCGTGATGTTGTCGTAATGCACGACCTCCGTCAAAACGCCGCCGGCTTCTTCTTTTGTCACGTTTCCTTTGTAAAGACTCAGTTCCGAGATGGAAAGAACGCCGTTTTCGGATTTAGCAACTCGGACAAGAACGTGATAGGTGGCGGTGTCATAGGTTACGCCCTTCTCATCCCCTACCACCTCGGAAATTTTGAAGTGATAAACACCCTCGTCGGGGAGCGTTACAATCGGGAAGCGGAAAACGCCGTTTGCGTCGTTCTTCACAGTTTCGCCAATCTGAACACCGGTGACCGCATTCATCAGAACAAACTCAAATTCATCAGCTTGCAGAGGACGACCGTTCAACGCCTTTTCCCCACCAAACTTGTCGTAAATATCCAAGGTGATCGGTGTGGGCACAAACCCGTTTCGGAAGACGACAGCGGATGCCGCCAAATTGTTTTTTGTGATATTGACGGTCGCCGAAAGTCTGCCGCGAGAGTTATCGGTAACGGTAACGGTGACTTCATATACCGATTTATCAACATTATAACGGGTATCGTTCGTGGTGCGCTCGGTAACCGTGTAGGTATACACGCCCGCCCGATCATAAACGAGCTTATCGAACGTAACGGCAGTACCTACATTGGTAGCGGTAGCGTTGTATCCGTCAGGCAATACCGTGTTACCGGTCGGTGTGAGAACGAACGAGAACTCATCGTTCTGCAACGTCTTGCCGGTAAGGATCTTCTCAGCAGACAGGGTAACCTCCGCATCCGTCGGATCGTATTTGTTATCAAAAACGATGTTGTCAGCGGGCGCATTGGCGAGCGACGTAGTGGGAACAGCCGTGATGGTGTTGTCGCCGTTATCCCTCACCTGGACGGAAACGGTATATACGGCATTGTCATAGGTAAAGCCGCCGATCGGATTGGCATTCACTTCAGACACGGTATATTGATAGGTGTTGCCCTTGTGTGCATCGCCGAATTCAATCGCATCGAATGCGAAGTAACCGTTCGCTGCGTTCGTAACGGTAGCGGTGGCAGGCATCGGCGCATTGGGTGTAACAGCGTTCAGTTCAAACGTAAACTCATTTGCGTTGAGAACGCGGTTACCGGTGGAAATGGTCTTCTGACCGGTAATGGTAACATAATCGGATGTTGACGGGACGTACTCGTTTGTAAAGGTAGGAATCGTTGTGCCTGCAGGGAGATTGGAAATCACTGTGTTTGCCGAAACAGTACCGTCACCGTTATCCTTTACGGTGACCTCCACCTTGTACACGCTATCCGAATACTTAATATTTTTAAGAGTCAGGCCTGCGTTGATTTCTGCAAGATAATAGGTGTGCGTTACACCTTGCATGGTGGCAAGGTTTGCTGCGTAGGTCAACGTGATCTTCGCTTTACCCAAAGCATCGGTAAGTCCCGATCTCATAATTTCGGTTGCAGCCGTGTTCTGACTCGGATCAGCGTCGTAAAGCGCAAACTGGTATCCGCTCAAGGAGTGATTACCTTCTAAAAACGCTTTTTGGATCTCGATCTCTGCAGTGGCAGAACCAACGGGAGCATAGATGTTGTTAAAGTTTGCGGTGACGGTATACGAATTACCGGATTTTGTGACAGTGGTGTTCGCCTCGTTATTTACAGCGGTGATCTCAAGACCGCCGTCCATATCCGCATCCGCCACCACAACAGCAAATCGGCGCTCTGCAGTGTCATAGGTAATACCACCGTTATTTTCCTTCATTTCAGTAATACGGTAGTGATAAATACCGGGCTCCGTATAATTTTCACCCAAGAGACTGAAAGCATGCGATTTTTCCGAATCGTCAGCACCGATGGTAAACTGTGAAACGGTACGAGCTGCTCTCGTCGTACTGATATGCTCAACCAGGAAGCTATAGCTTTCGCCGTTTAGCCACTCGGTGCGGTTACCGGTAATTTCCTTGGAGACGTTAACCGTTACGGCGCTGCCGTTTGTACCGATGGGATCGTAGGTATTAACGATCAACGCTTGGTCATTTGACGTAGTGTCAATAACACCGTTCAAAGAACTTCTGGCAGCGTTGAAAGCAAACCCGTTCGGAATTTGTGTTTCAACCACTGAGTACTTCGTTTCCTCAGGGATATTTCGCACAATAAAGGACTCGCCTTCCGCAAGCGTAACGGTGAAGCTGCCGTTTGACGGTACGTCAATATAACCGGCGGCGTTACTGGCTTCAAAACGACCGGACACCGGATTGCCGGCAGCATCCGTAAGAGTAACCTGAGCGGTAAAGGTGACGTTGCTGTTAACGTCAACAAACGTTCCGTTTTCATCCACGACCTGTTTGGTGATAACAAGATCACCTTCCCCTAACGCCGTGTTGACAAAGTCAACGTCGTCGATATAGTAGGCGGCAACCGTGCCTTGAGCAACCTCGCCGGTGGCTACACCGTTCACGTGAACCGATTTCACCTTGTAATCGTTGACGTCCGAAACCTCTTGTACAGTGTAGAGGACGCCTGTCGGAAGCCCCGTCAGCCAAAGTGTTTGATTGCGTGAAAGAGTTACCGTATAGGTGCCTCTTGCTGACAGCGGAACGACAGTGGCATCACCCGTAGGAACGACATCCAGATCGGTGATCCAACTATCTAACTCGCCGGTATACGGTGTGCCGTCTGCGTTGAAAACCGTGATAAGGAAGTCAAAATCGGTAGAAGTGCCGGTCTCATAAACATCAATCGTTTTGGAAAGCTTGATACCTTGTGCAGGGGTAACCTGTAAAAATCCGTTATTACCAAGGTTCATATCGACATAAAAGATATTGTTTTGCTCGGTAAGATACGGGTGAAAGACCATGTTGGCAGAATCGGTCGCGTTTGCCGATTTCTGCTCGTCGTACATTTTCAGTTCGCGTGCAGGAGTACCGTTAGGCACCACATACGCACCCGTGTCGCCAGTGAGAGTTTTGAAGGTGCTGTTCCAAGTGGCTGCGGCGATGGACGCGGCTGACATTTTTTCGTAAAGGAATACCGGTTCGCTTTCACCTTTTTTAAAGACGTACCGACGGTGATAGTATTCGCCGTTTGTACTCAGTTTACCGCCTGTCCCCTCACTTTCTTCCACAAGCACATATTGGTTACCTACCAGCTTGTGTACAGCAGAATCGAAGGTATAGTAGAAGCGCTCATTTTCCTTCGACGGCGTAAACTCGGAAACGGTGGTAATATGCTCGTCGTGCGTGGGAGCAGAAATATCGAAATAGTTTGTCCAGAACTGTCTGGTAACGCCGTCATCAGCAAGGTGCTTAGGATCGGTAATACGGGTGATGTTAAGTTCATTCAGATCAGCACGCAGTCCGCTTTCGAAGATCAGGCGGATGGGCGAAACATCCTCTGCATTTTCAACCGAAACCTTAACATTTTTTGCTTCGTCCACATTGGCACCTTCAAGGGTAACGAGATAAGTCACCATAGGAACGAGGGCTGCGGGAATCTTCCAAAGCATCGTCTGCTCACCGGTGGAAATGTTGGTACGCACCTGAACGGACATATACATCATATCGGAATTCTTGATACTTCCGGTGGTCTCGCCCAAGAAACCGTAGGATTTGATTTTGTAAACCGCCTCCTTGGGGGCTGCCACCGTGGAGTTTTCATCCCAGAAACCGGCATAGGTGCCGTCGGCTTTGGCATACCAACCGATATAATTCGACCAGTCGGTAGCGGAATTGTATTTCAACTGTCCGGCGGCATAGGCGTTGGCAACCAGCGCTTGCGCATCAGCCGTTTGGGAAATGCCGAGTCTGGTCATAACAGAACGAATAAATTCATCACCCAAAGCAGTAGGATTTTCAACCGTTCCGAGACCGCCGCTCGTATGATCGGCCAGCTTAGACGCCATCATATGGCCGTCATAAAGGACGTCGCCAAGCAGGATACCGTTGATACGCTTGACCTCCATATACTCGCCGAGCACATCTTCAAACTCCACGTAGCCAGAAAAATCGGGACTTCCGCCCTCTAAATGGGTCGGGTAGTAACGGGACTGAAGAATGATCTCCTCAACGATCGAGTCAAAGGCGTTGCTCAACCCGTTCCCGGAAGCGGAGAAATACTCATCAACATAAGACTTGCTCGTCACATACGAGTTTTTGGAAATGGTGACGTTGGATGTTCCGCCGTCGCGATTCTTCACTCGTATCGACATATTACCGGTGGTCAAATTGTTGTAGGTGTTCCAAAGAGAGTCCGTAAAGGTGGAACCGTCGGGATTCATAACACTTTGCGCTACACTGTTATTTCCGATATTAAATCCAAGCGTGTAGAAGAGGCCGCGAACATGAGGATCTCTTTGCTGATAGTGCGCCTCAACCTGATTCATAACATACGAAGCGGTAAGTTGAGTAAGAAATGCGTTACCGTTAGTAAGGTCATCCTCATTACCGTTACCGACATTGGATTCGTAAACGGTCCTTTGCCACATACCGCTGCCGGTAGTATACTGAGAGTTCTCAACATCGGCATAATAGGTGGTACCGGTCGAAGGAGCACCATCCGACATCAAAACCAAAATAGGCATACGGTTATCGCCGGATTGCCAGTTGTTGTCACCAATAACCGTGTCCATCTCTTCAAACATCTTTTTGGCTTCCCAAAGACCCGCCTGAATATAGGTGCCGCCGCCGAAGGTTTTGGTGTTATCCAGATTGGCATTCGCCACAGTGCCTCTAACGTCGTTATCCACCGAAACGGTGTTATTATTGTTAAGGTGCAGAAAAACGTTGTCACTTCCGGTGCTATAACGGTCGATGGGCAAAATACGCGTGACACTTTCGTTATAGGTGGAAGTGCCGGGAAAACCGGATGCCGAATACAGAACTACACCGACACGGTTGTTATTATTCACAGCCAGTAACTCTGCTATTGCGCTGTTAGTGGCATTGATCAATGCACTTTCGAAACCTCTCATAGAGCCCGAAAGATCAAGCACCAATACCGTGTCGGTAGGGATGGTCGAATACCCTACCACCTCTTTATTCGCCGCCAACGCAGAAAGAGCAGTAAGGAAATTTTTCTCATCATTCACCATCTGCACGCTGTTCGGGAATGCAGACGCATCCGTAAATACGGATTTATCGGTCCAAACACCGCCGGCATTAGAGGTGTCCAAGTTATCCAGATCAAAATACTTCTGCCAGTTATTCATCGTGTTGGAATCGACGATACGGTTATAATACTCAGCCGATTCGTCAGCTGCAAAGGCCGTGAACGGCATGCACGTCAGCAAAAGTGCCACGCATAGCACAATGCTAACAAGGCGTTTTGAAAGTTTCATTTTCATACAGTTACCTCCTTAAACTACTCAACACCGTTTTGAAGCGTTTGTAAACTCAACTCATTGGTTTGATCGACAAAATGTTTAAAATTTTCTAAAACCGTTTTACCTAAAGTGCGGTAATCCATTTCCAGGACCTTTTGAATCTTTGCATTGCGAAGTTCTTCCGGAACGTTGTAGATGCGCATAATATTATTCAAAGCGCCGGCGATCCTCACTTCCAAATGAGTGGCGTTATCCGTGGTCATGAAAGTTGCATACTCAATACCCGAAACCAAAATTTCGGCTTCTGTGAATTGTTCATCGTCCCAATTCAGGCAAAATTCTTCATACACCCTTTTCGCCCGCTCGTTATCGGTGTTTCGGATAACCTCCAAACACATGGGACTCGAATAAGCAGATAAAAACAAGTCTTTAATGACGGGATTATCCTCGCTTGCTGCTGCCATCGTTACGAACTCCAAGCATATCGCTAAAAGAGAGGATGCCCCCTCCTCCACGGCTTCTTGCAATAACTTGCTTTGAAAATCGCACAGCATTTTCACAATAACCGCCAACAGATGTTCCTTTGTCGGAAAATAGTAAGTCAAGTTGCCGGTACTGATGTCCAGCTCGTCACAAATACGTTTTGGAGGTGTCGCAGAATACCCTAACTCCAAAAACAATTTTGACGCGACCTGGACGATTTCAGATTTTGTGGTATTTGCTCGTCTTCGTGCCACGTAATCACCCCTTCGCCGCAATTTAACAAACCAGGTAAAAGAAAATTTGCACTATTGCTAATTTGTACTAATCCAAGAATAGCACAAATCCAAAAAGATTGCAACATATTTTGGAAAAATTTTTATAATTTTTTCGCATGCTACAGTATAACGGAAGCAGAAACGCTTATACGGTGTTTTGAAACCTAAATAAAACCATCTTTGCATTAACAAAAAACAAGAGTCCCCTTTGCAAAAGGACTCTTGTTTCACTTCTACTTATGATACTTGCCGCCTGCCGCGATCTGCATGGCACGATAGATCTGCTCAAGCAGCATGACACGAGCCATTTGATGCGGAAAGGTCATACCGGACATCGACAACCGCACGCGTGAGGTTTCTTTCACAAGAGGTGATAATCCAAAGGAACTGCCGATAACAAACGCCACGTGACTGATTCCATCCACCGTCCATTGGGAAAGTTGCTTGGACAATCCCTCGGACGTATATCCTTTTCCTTCGATACATAAAGCGATCATCGGAACCCCCGCAGGAATCCGAGATAAAAGACGGTGCCCTTCTTCCTCCAGTGCCGCCGTGATTTGTGCTACCGATGGGTTATCGGGTACGCGTTCCTCTGCCACTTCTATAATTTCCAATCGGCAAAACGCCGACAACCGTTTAACATATTCAGCACAGGCCTCGCGCCAATACGCCTCTTTTAATTTTCCCACACATGCAACCGTTACAGTGAGCATAGCGTCATCCTCCTTAAAAAAGAGTATACGGCCGATCGTTTTCGGGCGATGCGACTTGCAGGACGTAATCAACGTTACGGGTCATACCGCACGCTTGCAGGGTGGATTCCGCAGTTGCTTCCGCCAACCTCGGCAAGTTGTTTTCGCGGCTTAAATGCCCCAAAAAAACGCGTGTAGTGCCCTGGCGGATAAACTCCGGTAATTCGGCGGCACACGCCTCATTTGACAAATGACCGGTCGTGGATAGGATGCGCCGTTTAAGAATGTACGGATAAGGACCGTTTTCCAACATCCGAACGTCATGATTGGATTCAATATGTATCAGATCGCAACCGCGCAGCTGTTCACGCACGGTTGCCGTCATCACGCCAAGGTCCGTAGCGACCCCAACACTGCGACCGTCGCGCAAATCAATGCGAAAACCGGTGCTTTCGCGGCTGTCATGGGACGTCTTAAACGGTGTAACGCAAAACTCATCCAACCGGACCGTATCCGTTATGGCAAAGCAATCACTATCGTTAGCGCCGGCCTCCGTTATTCCTTCGCAAGTACCAACAGAGGCGTAGATCGGAATGTGAAAACGCTTTTGAAGCACGCGCAAGCCGGTAATGTGATCCGTATGCTCATGTGTGACGAATACGGCGCAAATGGTTTTTGGATCAATTTCACGGGTAACCAGTGCTTGCTCGATTCGACGTGCGCTGACACCGGCATCAATCAAAATACCGGCAGTTGAGGTGCCAACATACAAGCAGTTGCCGCTGCTGCCGCTAAACAAAGGACAAAACCGCGCCATATTCTCACTCCCTTCTTCAAAAAGAGCGCACCGCCTGCGAGCGGTGCGCTCATCCTTTTTTATAATGCTTGTTGTAGACCGGGATCATCCTCGGTCACTCGCTCAATATCTGCACCAAGACCCTGTAGCTTTTCTACAATATCCTCGTATCCGCGTTCAATATATTGAATCTCTTCGATCTCGGTGACACCGCTTGCCGCCAAAGCCGCAATTACCATCGCAGCACCCGCACGCAAGTCCATCGCCTTTACAGGGGCGGCCGTCAACTGCGGGACGCCCTGGACAACGGCGAGCTTGCCGTCGACCTGAATATCAGCACCCATGCGGCGCAGTTCATCAACGTAACGGAAGCGGTTTTCCCAAACCCCTTCGTTAATAATGCTTGTCCCCTCTGCGAGCGACAAGAGGACCGCGATCTGCGGCTGCATATCGGTCGGAAAACCGGGATGTGGCATAGTTTTCACGTTACAATGATTAAGACGTCCGGAAGCGGATACGCGGATATCTTCGTCAAACTCTTCAATTTCCGCTCCCATCTCTTGCAACTTAGCAGTGATGGATTCCAAGTGCTTCGGAATAACGTTGCGCACGGTCACGTTTCCACCGGTTGCAACAGCAGCTGCCATGTACGTGCCGGCCTCGATCTGATCGGGGATGATGGAATAGGTCGTACCGTACAAACGATCGACACCGTAAATCTTAATAACATCCGTACCGGCGCCGCGAATGTCGGCACCCATAGAGTTTAAAAAGTTTGCCAAGTCAACGATATGCGGCTCTTTTGCAGCGTTTTCAATCACCGTGGTACCCTCTGCACGAACGGCAGCGAGTATGATGTTAACAGTGGCACCGACAGACACCATATCCAAATATACCGAACTGCCTTGCAGCTGATCGGCATGTGCATCGATCATACCGTTTTTCATCGGCATAACCTTGGCACCTAAACAAGAAAACCCTTTAAGATGTTGATCAATCGGACGAACACCGAAATAGCAACCGCCCGGCATCGGCACATTAGCTTTGCCAAAACGTCCAAGCAACGCGCCGATGAAGTAATACGAAGCGCGCATTTTTTTAGCCAGATCATGCGGCACAGTCTGTGTAACGATCGTACGCGAGTCGATCTCAACCGTGTGACGATCAATACGACGCACCGTAGCACCAAGGGAAGCCAAAATTTCCAGTGCCGTAGCAACGTCAGCAATGTTTGGAATATTTTCGATACGGCAAACACCGTTTGCTAAAACAGTAGCCGGTAAAATCGCAACGACCGCGTTTTTAGCACCGCTGATATCAACAGTACCGGTTAACGGATGTCCGCCGCGGATAACGTACTTATCCAAGAAAAACCCACTCCCTCGAATACAGTAAATTGGAGGAATATGCCGCAAAAATCCAAAAGGATGACACAATCAAAGCATGTGGATAAACACCCACATGCTTCAGTATACCATACTTTTCGTAAAAATCAAATATTTTCTGGAAAAATGTTCGAATTTTTGATTTTCAATACCACATATAGTATGATCACTATTTTGTCAGTTTAGACGTGAAAGGTTTTTCCACACTAAAAAATTTTTAAAAACCAAGAGATTCTCCAACTAAAATAACGTGTATGCGGTTTGCAACCCGTTGATGACCGCTTATTAAATATTGAGCACAAATACGATCCGCCGACTGACAACCGTCAACGTACCGCTCGCTATCAGCCGCTATGCACATGCCGGAAACAGCACATGGCGTTTGGCAACTTAAACGCTTGGCATTGAGCGGCGCCGCCACCGTTTTGACGCGACGAACAGCCGCCGGAAGATCACCTACAATTTTATTGCAGCCCACAACCATTATCACCGTAGCAGGACCAAAAGCAATCGGTGAAATGCGATTGGCGCGTCCGTCTACGTTGTATAGTGTGCCGTCTTGTGTGACAGCGTTTGAGGAACATAAAAACACATCCGCTGTTAAACTTTTCAAAAAAACAGCCGTGAGTTCGTCCGGCGTTAATCCTTCTTGATAGCGATCCAAAAAGTGATAGTCACCGCTACGCAACAGGTCAATAACACCGGTTTCAAACAAGGTCATTGAACCGCCGACAGCTACCGTGTCGTTGGTATGAAGGAGTGTTTTAACCAGCGGAACAACGTCTTCCTTGCTTTGAACGCAGTGTGCTGCCATATTGTTTTTACGCAAAGCGGCGGCAATTGGTTCTAACTCAGCGAGTAACATTCTCATATTATTCAATCACCTGTTCTTGCTCTAATTTGGTAATTAGATCAATACGGCGCTGATGACGACCGCCATCAAACGCAGTAGATAAGAAAGTCTTAACAATGCACTTGGCAAGCTCCGGCCCAATGATACGGGCTCCCATTGCAAGGATGTTGGCATCGTTGTGCTGACGAGTAAGTTGGGCAGACAAGGGATCATTGCACAAGGCGCAACGAATACCGTGCACCTTATTGGCAGCGATACTGATACCGATACCCGTGCCGCAAATAACGATTCCTTTTTCACAAGAACCATCCGCCACTGCTTTAGCGGCTCTGGCGGCAAAGATGGGATAGTCGCAACTGTCTGTGGTGTCAGTACCGAAATCACGGTACTCTTCCCCCATTTCGGTCAACATTGCTTCTATCTCGCGTTTCAGTTCAACAGCGGCGTGGTCACATGCGATGGCAATCATACTGATTTCCTCCTTAAAACGGAAAGGGCGACACTCCGATTCGAAGTGTTGCCCGTTTTGTTTTCCGTAAATTATTCAGCCGTTTCTTCAGTAACTTCAGGAGAAGCTTCCTCAGTTACTTCCTCAGTGGTTTCTGGAGCAGTTTCCTCAGCAGCGGGAGCATCCTCAAGAAGCGCACGGATGGACAAGCTGATGCGCTTGCTTTCCATATCAACAGCCGTGATTTTAACCTGTACCTCTTCGCCGACCTTCAAAGCATCCTGCGGTTTGTCGATACGGCGGTTCGCGATCTGCGAAATATGGATCAAGCCGTCAACGCCGGGAAGGATCTGTGCAAACGCACCGAAGGTGGTCATACCGACGATCGTGGCAGGCACAACGTCACCCACTGCATACTGCGCCTTAAAGAGCTCAAACGGATTGTCCTCCGGACGGCGGTAACCGAGCGAGATCTTGTGCTTCTCGATATCCAAATCGCGGATGTACACATCCACGGTATCACCGATGGAAACGACCTCAGAAGGATGCTTGATATGTTTCCAGGAAAGCTCGGATACGTGAATCATACCGTCCACACCGCCGAGATCCACAAACGCTCCGTAGGAGGTCATGGATTTGACGATGCCGGTATATTTCTGACCGACCTCTGCCTGTGCGAAGAAAGCTTCTTCCTTCTCGCGGCGCTCCTCGCGGGCAACGTCACGAATGGAGCCAACCGCGCGGCGGCGCTGGGTATTGATTTCTAAGATCTTGAAGCGAACCGTTTGCTTGAGCAACGGGCTTAAATCTTCCATACGGCTGACAGAAGCGCGGGACGCGGGAACGAACACCTTTACCCCGTGAGATGCGACTAAGATGCCGCCTTTAATGACATCCGTAACGACGCCTTCGAGAATTTCGCCGCTTTCGCCGGCAGCCACAATGGTATCCCAACCTTTTTTGGCATCGACACGTTTTTTGGAAAGCATAATTGTACCTTCCTGGTCGTTGGTACGCATGATGAGCAGTTCGAGCTCATCCCCCACCTTAACCAACTCGGACGGATCTGTGCCTTCCGCTGAAAGCTCCTCGGTCGGAATGTAGCCGGTCTGTTTGCGACCGATCACTTCTACCTGTACCTCGTTGGGAGCAATTCCCACGACGATACCGCGCACTCTTTCGTTTGTAGTTAAACTTTGAAGAGATGCTTCAAGCGCCTCCTCAAAACTCATTTCGTCAAAGGACTTGACAGGTTCGGCGGCAACGGCCACCTCATTTTCTTGGACTTCGCTGTTGTTGACAATCTCGGACATGGTTGAAAGTACCTCCTTAATTATATCGGAAGGCGTTGAAGCTCCGGCGGTCAAACCGATGACCTTCGCATCTGCGAACGGTTCAGCCGTGAGCTCCTCTGCCTTTTCGATCAAAACAGTTTGGCAGTAGGGTCGGCATACTTCTCGCAGTTTTGCGGTGTTGGAACTTTGTCGCCCACCGACAATCACCATCACATCGCTTTGTTGTGATAGGGCTATCGCTTCCTCTTGTCTTTTCGCGGTAGCACTGCATATTGTATCAAAGATTATGAGATTTGTATAGTGTTTTTTTGCAATTTTAGAACACTTTTTCCAAGTATTTATATGAAAAGTAGTCTGTGCGACCAAAATGACGGGTGCATTTCGGTCTGGGATTCCACTTTTTTCCAATTTCAGCAGTTCTTCTTCGGAAGAAAACACATACGAAGGCGTATGACAATGACCGCGAATACCGATCACCTCAGGGTGACCCTCATCACCGGCGATCAAAACTGTTGCACCGTTTGCCGACTGTTCAGAAACAATACGGTGGATCTTGGCAACAAACGGGCAGGTGGCATCGTGGCAAGTAATTCCTTTCTCTTCTATGACGTCATACACGTCTTTTGAAACACCGTGTGAACGAATCACCAACGTAGTCCCATCCGCTGTTTCTTCAGGGGTGTTGACAATAACAACGCCCCTCTCCTTCAGTGTTTCGACCATCTGTGGATTGTGAATGATCGGTCCGAGCGTACAGACATCCTTCCCTTCATCCAACAATGCATATACGGCGTCTACCGCACGTTTCACACCGAAGCAGAAACCGGCGGATTCGGCAACTAACAGTTTCTTATCCATTTCTTTCAATCAACTCCCCGATCGTTTTCATGATCAGGCGCGTGGCATAACGGATGTCCGGACGCTCCGAATCCGTCAGATGCAACTCCTCAGGTGACAGCGGTTTGCCGTATGCAACAGTCACCCGTTGAAATAAGCGCACCCGCTGATTACGTGTAACAACCGCCGCCGGCAGAACGGAAGCACCCGTCTGTGCAACGATCAGCGCGGCACCCGATTTCGGACGCAATAAATTACCGTCCTTTGAACGTGTTCCTTCCGGAAAAATACCCATCAGTTTTCGCTCATTAACTAACTGTTTGGCAGTATCAATTGCACTCGTGTCACCGGTACCGCGACGTACGGGGAAGGCGCCGAACTGTTTGCCAAGCACCCAAGTAAACAATCGATTGGCAAACAACTCCGCTTTCGCCATGAAATATACGTGGCGCTTAGGGCTGGCGATAATCAAAAAGATCGGATCCCAGTTGGAGATATGATTACAGCACAGCACAAGCGGCATATCCTCGGAAGGAATGTTCTCCCTACCGACGACACGCACTCGCATAAAGAAGCGAATAACAGGCCCTAAAATATGAATTAAAGCGCGTCCGAGCCACATTGACGTCTCACCCTTTCAGAGTTTTTTCTATCAACGCTTTCAGCATGCCGATCGATTGTTCTAAGGTATTTCCGCTGGTATCGACCATAATGGCATCCTCAGCCGGTTTTAAGGGGGCAGCGGCACGGTGGGAATCGTTATAATCACGTTCCTTCATGTCTGCTAAAACATCTTCATAGGTGACATCCATTCCTTTTTCGCGCAATTCCAAAAAGCGACGCTCGGCGCGATCTTCCGCTGAAGCGGTTAAAAAGATCTTAACGGTTGCAAACGGCAGCACGACCGTGCCGATGTCACGACCATCCATAATCACGTCGTTTTGTCGCGCCGTATCCTGCTGTAATCGAAATAAAAATTGACGAACCGGCGGCATAGCCGACGTCGTTGATGCTGCCATAGATACTTCGGGCGTGCGAATGTGAGCGCTGACGTCTTCACCATTTAAGAAGACGCGCTGTTCGCCGTTTGCATATCCCATAGAAACCGTGATGTTTGGCAAAAGTGCTTCCACCGCCGCCGCGTCTTTTGGGTCAATTCCGCGCTGAAGAACCGCGTATCCGACGGTGCGGTACAGAGCACCGGTATCTACGTAAATATATCCTAATTCCTTCGCCAAAAAACGGGCGATGGTGCTCTTACCCGCACCGGACGGCCCGTCGATGGCAATACTGATCGGCTTGTTCATTCTTTTCCCCTACCTCTTATACGTTGTTACCGGCAGCATAGCCGGTTGAAAAGGCAATTTGCAAATTGAAGCCACCGGTATAAGCATCCACATCCAATACTTCACCGGCGAAATATAAGCCGTTGACGAGTTTAGATTCCATTGTCTTGGCATTGATCTCTCGCGTGTTGACGCCGCCCGCAGTTACAATCGCTTCCTCAAACGGACGAAGACCGGATACTGTCAACGGAATCTGTTTGAGAATCCGGGCAATACGCACACGCTCAGCGCGGGATACAGAATGGCATTTGGTATCCCCCGCCGTATCGCTCAGCCGTAACATAACCGACACCATTGAGCGGGGCATCAGCGCAGAAAGCGCATTGCCGAGACACGTATTGGCATTTTCTTCAAACTCACGTATTAAGCGAGCATCCAACTGTTCTACCGTCAAAGCAGGTTTCATATCTAATGAAAGCGTATACCGGCCTTTGACGGCATCCTTCAAATGTGCACTTGCACTGAGCATGATCGGTCCGGATACACCAAAATGAGTAAACAACATTTCGCCGAAATCGGTATATACGGTTTTCCCCGTTTCTGTATCACGTACCGTCAACGCACAATTTTTGAGTGACAGACCTTGCAGTTCTGCGCACCAATCCTCCACCGTGTTCAAGGCAACCAAAGACGGTCGTGGTGGGATCAGAGTGTGTCCCGCCTGCTCGGCAAGTTTGTACCCATCTCCGGTAGAACCGGTGCCAGGGTATGAGCAACCGCCGGTACAGATAATCACTGCGTATGCATGAAGCGTTTCTCCGGTTTCGAGTTTTACACCGCAGCAAACGCTATCCTCTAAGAGGAGTTCGGTAACCCGACCGGTTTTAAAGAGACACCCTTGTTGACGTGCAAAGGTCACCAAAGCATCGACAACATCTACTGCCTTATCTGAAATCGGATAAACACGATTCCCGCGTTCAATTTTGAGCGGCACTCCCTGCTTCTCAAAAAAAGCCATTGTATCTTGCGGTGTAAAGGCAGAAAAAGCACTGTACAAAAAACGACCGTTTCCCGGTGTGTTGGCAACGCAATCCTGTACCGAGGCGGCATTGGTAACGTTACAACGGCCTTTCCCCGTAATCATTACCTTGCGCGCCATACGCGGATTACGCTCAATAACGGTGACACGGTAACCTCGCCCGGCGGCCATACCGGCGGCAAGCAAGCCCGAAGCGCCGCCTCCGACAACAATGACCTCCATCACGGTATGTCCTCCTGCGCTCCGTTTGGTCCAAGGGGTTGATAGACCTGATAGGTTTCCCATAATTCTTCAAGTTCGGTCAAACGATTGCGGTTTTCATCCGCGCGTTTAAGTGAAATCGCCACTAACAGTGCGTTAATAACGCTGAGCGGTGCAGCTAAGGAATCGACAACCGTCGGCAAATCACTGTGGGCAAGCAACAAACTGGAGCTAAGCTCCGCGACCGGTGATAAAATACTGTCGGTGACGGAAATGACTTTTGCGCCGCGTGAGTGAGCGAAATGTGCTGCTTTCACGGAGCGTGCCGAATATCGTGGGAAGCTGACAACCAACAGTGCATCCTGGTCTCCGATAGAATACAACTCTTCCAACACCTCTGTAACACTTGAGGTGTTGATCAAATGAATATCCGGTAATAGCAGTTTGAGATAAAACGCAGCGAATTGAGCAAGCGCACGACAGCTACCGGCGCCAAACACATACACATGGCGTGCATTGACCAGTGATTCAACCGCTTCATTAAAGACCTCTTTTGGCATTTCCTCCAGCGTTTGGCGAATATTAGCCATATCGTACGACATGACGCTTTCGAGCACCTCATCATCCCGCATACGAGACCGGGACACCTCTACACGCTGTATACTCGTCAGTTTACTGCGAATGAGCTTTTGCACAGCTTTTTGTAGTTGCGGATAGCCGGAAAAACCAAGTTCGGTGGCAAAACGCACCACTGTGGATTCACTTACTCCAACCGTCTCGCCCAAACGATATGCTGTCATAAATGCCGCTTCATCGTAATGTTCCAAAATATATGAGCCAATGCGGCGCTGTCCTTTGGAAAAACTCGGCATCTCATTCGTAATATGCGCGATCAGGTCCATACTCATCGACATTCACTCCTCTCAACACACCTATTTTAATGCTTTCATTCCAAAAATGCAAGATATATCGTCCAACTTGCAAATCAATATTGAAACAAGCGGCGAATGATCGGTTGAACACGTGAAAAGTATAACGGTAAGAACCGCGTAAGGCCGATATCGTATATAACAAAAATAACGTTACCCGCCAGCAAGAAGAGAATCAGAAACCCATAAAGCGGAAGAGAGATCCCATCAATGCGAAACGCATCCAACGAGAACCCTATCCACGAGAGTATCGCATATCCGCCGACAGCCGCCGCATTAAAGATCAGCAATTTCAAAAGCCACTCACACACGTGGTTTTTGATGGATTCTAATATCGCTTTGACGATCGGGTAATAGCCAAAAAACACGATAAAGAGTGTTTTTGCTTCCATATCAGGCACAATAAGTAACGCAACCAGTGAGACGGCAGCATAGGCGCACAGCGCCCATTTCTTTCCGCATTCAATTACAAGCGGAATCAGAAACGCTCCCGCGAGCGGCGGGAGCGCATAGGTGGCAAACGGAAAGATCGTCAGTAATAATACCAGGACGGAAACGGCACTGAAAATGCCGCCGAGCGCCACACGTGACGTGCGTTTCAAACAATCACCCCTCAGCAGCAGCGAATGAGATCGCCGCCCATACACTCGCAGCAACAATCCGCACACAATAAACTATTACACAAGCGGCAAGCATCGCTGCTGCCGTTTGACATCGGTGCTACACGATAACCACCTGTGCGGCGCTGAAGTTCCAGCTGATTCATCGCTTGACGGTATTCCGCATTCGTGGGATCCATACGAGTTGCTGTGGAAATATCGGAATATGCTTCCTCCAGCCATCCTTTTTTGTACAGAACGCTTCCCTTGAGAAAATACCATTCTGCATCGCGCGAAGGCGCAGGGATGCCGTCGAGTAACGCCTCGGCATCAATGGTGCGACCGGTGCGGATCAAATTGCGGATATCGGCATAACGGGACGATCCACCCGCCTGATATCCGGGTTGTCCGTTCGCAGAGCCGCCTTGGCGCCGCATACGGATAATGGCATCGTATGCCTCGTTGATCTCCTGCATTTTCTCCTCTGCCAGATCGGACAGTGGGTTGTTCGAATAATTGTCAGGATGATATTTCTTGGCGAGTTCCCGATATGCCGCTTTCACCTCATCGTCGGTGGCGGTGGGCTGAATTCCAAGAACCTCATATGGATTTTGCATCGTTCAAACCTCCTAAACGGTGAGACGGTTTTTTCTTCCGTTCACCGGATAACACTAACTTTTTTATACCGGGAATTCCCCATTCCAGCACATTTCGAAGTATGCCGTCAAATCGACGAATACTCAACAGTTCGTATGCAGCTTTACATTCGGCAAGTGAAGCATTCAGCATCCACTCTGCAGATTCACGTGCTAATCGCATCTTTTGTTTATCAGCTACATCTACCCCTGCTGATAAGGCGATGGGATTGTATGAGCCGTTCTTCAAATCATCTTCAAGATCGTCTGCGGCATCCATCAAATATATTACGCGTCCCAAACAATATCCAAAACGGGATAAGACGCGCTTTTGCTTCACATCGTTTGAAGCTTCTGAGCAGAGGGCGCTTAATATTTGTGCCGTAGGTTCCGCCGCCAGATCCACAGAAACAGTCCCCTTTTGTTCCAATTCGTGCTGATGAAGGATTTCTCGTTCAATCAACCTATCGAGTTGAGGCAATCGCTGTGCCGCACGGCGACGATTACGGCGCATGATCGGTAATATCATTTTTGCCGCAACACGTTTTAAAAGGCGATCATCTGCAATGGTGTCTTCTGTTTTATGATATGCAAGCAACATGGCAACATCGGCGCAAAAGTCCAGCGTGGCATTATGGTTACAGCAAGTGCGTTTTTTCAGCGGGTTATACGGACATCTGCTCTTTTTGAACCCGGCACATTCCTCAGTGAGCGCCATATGCAAAACGACCAAAAAGGTCATATCGTAACTAAGGGTCATCTGTGCCGCAAAGCCATACCGCTTTCCAAGAGTTTTGCACAGTGAACAGTAAATACCGCGATATTTCTCGAATTCGCCCATCTTAAGTTCAGGTTGGTATACCTTCACATAACCAAACATAGTGTTCCCTATTCACCTCCATATCATGATACAATAGTTTGTATTTGCAATAATGAAAGATTTGTAAATATTCTATAAGGCAACGTCTGCATAATATTCGGAAAATCCGATAATACTATGTTCGCGCATTAACTGTGCGTGCTAAACGAAAGCAGCTTCCAAGGAGGGAAACAGG
Organism: Acutalibacteraceae bacterium; assembly: GCA_045590415.1. Lineage (GTDB taxonomy): Bacteria > Bacillota > Clostridia > Oscillospirales > Acutalibacteraceae > RGIG3009. The sequence continues at coordinate 19,056 of JAZNRA010000033.1, forward strand.
ATGATAGACAGAATCGCATTATTGCTGACGGTCATCGGCGCCCTGAACTGGGGAAGCATCGGTTTGTTCCAATTTGATATCGTCGCATGGATCTGCGGCGGTCAAGACGGCCCTATCAGCCGTGTAATTTACACACTGGTCGGCTTGGCAGGGTTATGGTGCATTTCGTTGTTTTTCCGCAAACGTGAACATCTTCTTGATAAAGAGGATGCCTAAAAAATCAGGACCGTCGCAAAACGGCGGTCCTGATTTTTTGTTATATCAGCGCTTTGGTATCACGTGCAATTACCAGTTCCTCGTTCGTGGGGATAACGAAGGCGCGAACAGCGGAATCCGGTGTGGTGATTTCAACTTCTTCGCCGTGTGCCAAATTGGCTTTTGCATCCAATTTCACACCCAAATAGGCGAGTTTTTCCAAAAGTTCGGCACGCAGGGCATCCTGATTTTCACCGATACCGGCGGTGAAGACAATGGCATCAAGACCGCCGAGTGCGGCTACATAACCACCGATGTATTTGAGAATCTGATAACTACGCATATCCCATGCAAGTTTTGCACGGCGATCACCTTGTTCCATAGCGGCGGCAATGTCGCGATCGTCACTGGGAACACCGGAAATACCGAGCATACCGGATTTTTTGTTCATGACATCATCCATCTGCGCGGGGGTCAGCCCCTCCTTCTCCATAAGGAACGTAACGGCAGACGGATCGACCATGCCACTGCGGGTGCCCATCAAAAAGCCGTCTAAAGGGGTAAGGCCCATCGTGGTATCAATCACCTTACCATCCTTAATAGCCGCCAACGAGGAGCCGTTTCCTAAATGGCAGGTGATAATGCGGGTGCCTTTGCCGTCGGGTTTACCGAGCAGTTCACAGCAACGAGCGGACACAAAACGGTGCGACGTGCCGTGGAAGCCGTAACGGCGGATGCCGTATTTTTCATAGTACTCGTACGGAAGGCCCCATAAGTATGCCACCTCAGGCATTGTTTGATGAAATGCCGTATCAAAGACCGCCACCTGCGGAATGTCTTTTCCGAAAGCAGCCGCTGCCGCCTCCATACCTTTGACACCGGGCGGGTTGTGAAGCGGTGCCAGCGACGCGTAATCGCGGATAGTTTGGATAACGTCATCCGTAATACGAACTGAACGGTCATACTTGGAACCGCCCATAACGGCACGGTGACCGATGGCGGTTACGTCCGATAAATTGTCAATTACTTTTCCTTCGCCGGTAGTCAACGCTTCTTTCACTTGTTCAAAAGCAGCGGTATGATCCGGCATGGTCACGTCCTTTTGAAAGACTTTACCATTTGCTTTATGAGTAAAACGACCGTCTATGCCGATGCGCTCACACAAGCCCTTAGCAACCGTCCGTTCGCCGTCCATATCAATCAGCTGATATTTCAGCGAGGAACTTCCGGCATTGATAACCAAAATTTTCATACAACCCAATCCCCTTATCTGTATATTGATTTTCTTTCAAAAATACGATATACTTAATCATAGTACGAAATTGAATTTTTTTCAACTGATTTTTGCATTTTTTTACCGTGGAGGTGTAAATTTATGCGGATTGCCGGTATTGTAGCCGAATACAATCCTTTTCACAACGGGCACGCGATCCATATCGAAAAAACACGCGAGCCGAACGGCGGATGCGAAGCCACCCATATCGTTGCGGTAATGAGCGGCAGTTTCGTGCAACGCGGTGAGCCGGCGGTCATGACAAAATTTGATCGCGCCAAAGCGGCACTCGCCGGAGGTGTTGACCTCGTCATTGAATTGCCGGTGCCGTGGTGTCTTTCCTCCGCAGAAGGTTTTGCGACCGGCGCCGTATCGTTGCTCAATTCGCTTGGCTGCGTGGATGTCCTCAGTTTCGGATCGGAAATCGGCAAGATCGAACCGCTTCAAAAAGCCGTCACAGTTATGCAAACGCCTCGATTCTCTTCGTTGCTCAAATATCATCTTGGTCTGGGTATTTCTTTTCCGGAAGCGCAACAAAAAGCTTTGGCGGAGATCGTCGGTTCCAAAGCGGCATCGGTTTTGAACACGCCCAACAATACGCTCGGCATCGAATATATCAAAGCGTTACAGGCGTGCAATGCTACTATGGAACTCTTTACCGTTGAACGTCAGGGTTCTTCACACGACAGCATGGCTCCTATCGGCGACACGGCTTCTGCATCATATCTGCGTATGCTGTTATCCTCCGACCGTCTGCTCAACACACTGCCGTATATGCCGGCCGGTTGTGCTGCCGTTGTCTCGGACGCTGCCGACAAGGGTCTTCTTCCGGCAAGCGTTTCTGCGTTAGACCGCGCTGTTCTTTCTTATCTGCGGCGTTTATCTTTGGATGATTTGAAAGCGCTGCCGGTCATGTCCGAAGGACTGGAAAACCGCGTATACACGGCGATTCGCAAGGCCTCGTCCTTGACCGAGTTGGAAGAAAGTATCAAAACAAAGCGATATCCGCTCACACGTATCCGCCGCTTAATTTGGTCTGCGTTTTTGGGCATTACCAACGAACACACCGCCGCACCGCCGCCCTATATTCGTGTATTAGCAGCAAACGAACGCGGCAAAGAGATTCTATCTGCTGCCAAGCCCACCGCACCGCTTTTGTATCGCGCTTCACAGGTCGCAAAACTGGACGTTACCTGCCAACGGTTATGGGAGCTGGAAACGAAAGCGACCGACCTTCACGCACTCTCTTTACCCAAACCTCCCCCCTGCGGTACCGATCATACCACCGGCTTAATACGATGAAAAACACCCTGCTGACGCAGGGTGTTTTCATTTTATTCTTCGGGAGTTGCTTCTGCTTGTGATACAAACAGATTCATATTGGAGTACGCGGGGATCTCGCGGCCTTCCATGGCGGCACGGAATTGCGCGCCGTCCATTTTCTCATGATCGATAAGATACTGAGAAATCAAATGCAGTTTATCCTCGTTCTTGGACAAACAGTCGGTGGTCTTTTTATAGGCATCGGTGACGATACGATTGATCTCCGCATCGATCTGAGCGGCAATTTGCTCCGAATAGTTGCGAGTATGACCGAAATCACGACCTAAGAACACCTCGTTGGATTCGGAGGCACCGAACACAACAGGGCCTAAGCTATCACTCATACCGTACTTGGTAACCATCTTGCGCGCCGTTTCCGTGGAACGTTCCAGATCGTTTGAGGCGCCGGTGGAAATATCTTTAATGATCAATTCCTCTGCCACGCGACCACCCAGCAATACCTGGATATCCTCCAGCATACGGTTTTTGGTAAGGTGCTTATGATCGTTTTCCGGCAAATTCATGGTAAAACCGGCCGCCATACCACGCGGAATAATGGAAATCTGATGCACCGGATCCTGCGTTGGACAGAAATACGATACGATCGCGTGTCCCGCCTCGTGATATGCCGTGATGCGTTTATCGCGTTGCGTGATCACGTGGCTGCGTTTTTCTGTACCCATGATCACTTTTAAGGTCGCTTCTTCAATTTCTTCCATCGTCAACGAATGACGACCGCGACGTGCCGCAAGTAAAGCGGATTCGTTAAGAAGGTTTTCCAAATCAGCGCCGGTAAAACCAACTGTCGCTTTTGCAATCACCGCAAGATCCACGTCGGGACCAAGCGGTTTCCCCTTCGCATGAACGTGCAGGATCGCCTCACGCCCTTTGATGTCGGGATAGTTGACAACGATTTGACGGTCAAATCGACCGGGCCGCATCAATGCGGGATCCAAAATATCGGGACGGTTGGTTGCCGCCATCATGATAACGCCTTCGTTTGCACCAAAACCGTCCATTTCAACGAGCAATTGGTTGAGCGTCTGTTCACGTTCGTCGTGACCGCCGCCGAGACCGGCGCCGCGTTGACGACCAACCGCATCAATTTCATCAATGAAGATGATGCAAGGTGAATTTTTCTTGGCTTGTTCGAACAAATCACGTACGCGGGAAGCACCGACACCAACGTACATCTCCACGAAATCCGAACCGGAGATCGAGAAGAACTGCACACCGGCTTCACCCGCTACCGCACGGGCAAGGAGCGTCTTACCGGTACCGGGAGGGCCGACAAGTAATACACCCTTCGGTACACGTGCACCAAGTTCTTTGAATTTTTTGGGAGAACGGAGGAAATCCACAATTTCGCGCAGTTCTTCCTTTTCTTCATCAGCACCTGCTACGTCGTCAAACGTGGTCTTGCGTTTTTCATCGACGGGCTGCTTGACACGTGCTTTGCCGAAACCCATCATTTTACCACCGCCGTCCATGTTGTTGAGTGAACGACGCATGGAGATCCACATCGCAACAAACAGACCCGCAATCAGCAACGATGGCAGGAAACTTGCCCACGGAATCGAGGTAGGTTGAATATAATTATATTTTGTAATTTTACCGGCAACGTACGGCTCAATATCACTTAAAAACAGACTGATGTTGGGCACGGTATATGAAAGGACATCCTGGTCGTTGATCTGACCGTTACCGTCAATATCCGTGCGGAATTCCGATTTTAAGCGAATGGCAATTATGCCGTTGGTAAGGTTGAATTCAAACTCCTCTACCTTTTCATCGCTGAAAAGCTGAACATAGTCAGAATAGACCATGTCGTCTTTTGCTTGCGATCCGGACAAAAACATCCAGACGATGACTAAGATGAGAATCGGAATACCGATAAACAACCCCAAGTTGCGCAGTAGCTTTCCGTAATTATTATTGTTGGACTCCAAAGGATGTTCACTCCTCTTTGTGAGAATATACGCAAGGTTTTAACACACCGACATACGGCAGATTTCGGTACAATTCAGCATAGTCGAGGCCGTAGCCGACAATAAACTGATCCGGAACCGATGCACCGATATAATCCGCTTTGATATTGACACGGCGGCGTTCCGGTTTATCCAAAAACGTGCAAAGGCGAATACTGGCGGGATTACGTGCAGAGAGATTTTTCAGCAGATAAGACAGCGTCACACCGGAATCCAAAATATCCTCTACAACTAACACATCCTTACCGTCCAAGGACGCGTCCAGATCTTTCAAAATCCGCACCTCGCCCGAGGTCGTCGTGCCGGAACCGTAACTGGAAACCGACAAGAAATCAATTGCACACGGAACGGTGATCTCCCGCATGAGATCCGCCATAAATATCAACGAACCTTTCAGAACACTGACAAGCAGCAGATTTTTACCTTTATAATCTTCACTGATTTGCCGCCCCATATTCCGAACGATCTCGGCAATTTTTTCTTCATCAAACAAAACACTTTCAACGTCAGGGTGCATCGTTCTCATAAACATCCTCCTTTTTTTCGAGCAGTAAAATCGTTTGAGTATCCGTGGTAACAGAAACACGCTCATCGCAACCAAATCCGCACACAAGGACAATGCCTTGCGCATCGCATACAATGGGAATCTGATCACGGAAGGCGGTCTTTTGTTCATTAAACAACTTCTTAAGTGATTTGCCGCAATTCCTGCCGACGGGACGGAAACGATCACCGTCCTGACGCTGACGCAGGAACAAATCGCCACTTATTCTATCATAATCAAACGCATTTTGGAACAGATGTGGGAAAATATTTAGTTTTTGTTCATATTCTGCTCGGGAAAGCAATGAAAAGCAGTACGTGTTATCCCCCACCGTATATCGCGCACCGATGATTACGGGGAAAGAAAAGGCGGGATATTCCTCATCCGCAGGTGGTTGTTCAAAGAAAAGCGTATCTGTGACGCAAAAGCGCGCTCCACTTGGCAATACCACCGCGCCGCTCCCTGCCTCCAACGCCGAAAGCAGTAAAGCAATATGGCGCTCTTCAGCCGTTTTCACAATACGGCACAAAGCACGCGAGCGGATTGGTTCTTCCAATGATAGCAAGACATCACGGCTATAACACCGAGGTCACGCGTTTTTGCTTCAATAAGGGCTTTTTCTGCGAGTCCGTCAATAAAGGCATCTGCTTGACGCGCTTGTTCAATGAAACGCGATATTGCCGTGGTTGTCTGCGGATTGATGGAACGCAGCTGCGGCATCACCTCATGGCGAATGCGGTTGCGTGCGTATACGGTATCCGCATTGCTGCTGTCCGTAACATACGATAAGCGGTGTTCTGCACAGTACGCTTCGATATCTTCGCGGGTACAGGTAATCAGCGGGCGGATAATATTTCCTCGTACCGGCGGGATCCCGGCCGCTCCGTGTAAACCGCTTCCACGGCACAAATGCAACAACAATGTTTCAGCATTATCATCCGCCGTGTGAGCTGTGGCAATTCGACAGCAGGGATCTGCTTGTGCAGCTTTTTGAAATGCCGCATAGCGCAGTTCTCTGCCGATCTCCTCAACGCCCTTCCCCTGCTGTGCCGCCAATGCCGCCACATCGTGCTTTTCCACAAGGATCGGAACATTCCGTTCACGGCACAATTCCTCAACAAAACGTTGATCGCGCAGTGATTCTTCTCCGCGCAAGGAATGGTTGATATGTACCGCCGTTAAAGAGGAAATACGTCCTTCCGAGCGTAGGGAGACTAAGAGATGTAACAAAGCGACGGAATCTGCCCCGCCGGACACACCTGCCACGACAGCACAATCCGGCGACAGCATTTGCTCCCGCCGAACCACTTGCAAGGCCTTTTCCTTTACACCCATACGGATCATCCTTCGTTTTGATGCAACTCCAAAGAAGTAAACTGCGTAAACTCGCCTTGGAACGCGAGCGGCACGGTACCTAATTCACCGTGTCGGTTTTTGGAAACGATCACTTCCGCCGTTCCGGACTGTACAGCAGAGGGGTCGCTTTTTTCATTTCGGTAGTACTCGTCACGATACAAGAACAGTACCTGGTCGGCATCCTGCTCAATCGAACCGGATTCACGCAGATCGGAAAGTCCCGGACGGTGATTTGCCTGCTTTTCCGTTGCACGGGCAAGCTGAGCACACACCATGATCGGTACGTTTAGTTCTTTTGCCATTATCTTTAGACTGCGTGTGATCTCGGAAACCTCGGTTACGCGGTTCTCGGTGCGTTTACCGGAATGCATCAACTGCAAATAGTCGATCACCACAAACCCAAGATCTTTTAATCTGAGAAGCCGCGCCTTCATCGTTGCTACCGTAATACTGGCGGTATCGTCCAAATAAATAGGGGCTTGACCGAGCTGACCGGCGGCAGATGCCAGACGCGTCCACTCATCCGGAGTCAGGTTACCTGTGCGCAGTTTTTTGGAGGAGACTCTGGCTTCCGAGGAGAGCAGACGGTTTACCATCTGCTCGCGGGACATTTCCAGGTTAAACACCGCGACGGTGCGTTTTTGTTGCATCGCGACGTTGCGCGCAATATTCAACGCAAAGCTGGTTTTACCCATACCGGGACGCGCACCGACAATAATCAAATCGGAACGGTTAAGACCGGTTGTGATCTCGTCCAGCGCGCTGATGCCGGTGGGAATACCGACGTACAGTTCCCGCTCGTCCGAAGTGAGCTTGTTGTACATTTCATAGTTAGAGGCGATGACTTCACGAATCGGAACCAGACCGTTTTGATGCTTGTCTTGGCGAATATCATATATTTTCTGTTCCGCCTGCTCGATCAAAGCCGTCGTGTCCACGCCGGGCTGCATCGCATCACCGGTGATCTCGCGTGATACACTGATCAAACGGCGAACGTCGTACTTGTCCCGCACCATGTGGGCATAATTGCTCACGTTGGATATGGATGGTACGATCTGCGCGAGTTTCAGCAGATAGTTCTTTCCCTCCTCCTCAGAGAAAAAGGATTCCGCTTTGAGCGCTTCCAGTACCGTGACAAAGTCAATGGTTTTGGATTGCAGAAGCTTTTCAAGCATAATCGTATAGATCGCTTGATGTTCCGCTAAATAAAAATGCTCCGGCTTTAAAATATCCGCCACCTGCATTATGCAAGAAGACTCCATCAAAACGGCACCGAGAACGGCTTGCTCTGCTTCTAAACTGTGGGGCAAATTCAATTCATCGTAGGTCATTTCAGGCATACGCCCACTTCCCTTCGGTTTCTTAGGGTTTCGTTATTCCGTAACCATAACGGTGATTTTTGCGGTAACGCCTTGGTTAAACTTGAGTTCTGCTTCGTACGCTCCGAACGCCTTAGCATCCGCCATCGTGATCTTTCGCTTATCCAACTCCACACCGTATTGTTCTTTGAGTGCCTGTGCCACTTCTTTAGTGGTAACAGAACCAAACAGCTTGCCGTTCTGACCCGCGCGGGCAACAATCTTGACGGCCTTACCGGATAAAGTTTTCGCAGCCGCCTCCGCCTCTTGCTTTTCTACCGCCTTGTGATGCTGCTGAGCAGATTCTTTGTTGCGAAGATCGTTCATTGCCTGCGAATCTGCTTCGATCGCCAAACCGCGCGGCAATAAAAAGTTACGGGCATAACCGTCGGACACCTGCACGAGTTGTCCCGCTTTTCCCTGGCCTTTTACATCTTGTTTGAGAATAACTTTCATATCGTATGTACCTCCTATTTTTGCGCAGCACATGCGCGCTCACTTTCTGTTAAATAGGCATCAATTGCCTTGTGAAGAAGAGTGGTGGCTGTTTCAAGACTTGTGTCCTTCAAATAAGCACCCGCCATCGTTTGATGTCCGCCACCGCCAACAGCTTCCATAATCAACTGAACGTTGATTTCGCCGTATGAACGGGCAGAAATATTCACACCACCGTTTTCAGAGAATAAAACGAAGGATGCTATCACGTCTTTAACAGAAAGCAGTTCATCTGCAGCTTGTGATGCCGCTATACGCATGCCGGTTCCGCCGGAATCGGCACAAGCAATTGCCATGGCGCGGTACGAGGTTGCTGCCGAAACGATTTCTGCTTTATGCTGATATACCGTCATGTCCTCTGCAAACATCCGTTTGACCTCTACCGTATCCGCACCGAGCTTGCGTAAATACGCCGCCGCTTCAAACGTGCGGACACCTGCCTTCATCACAAAATGCCGCGTATCCAACATAATGCCGGCAAGCAGCGCCTCTGCCTCCAAACGCGACACCGTCACGCCGTTCATATATTGCAGTATCTCTGCTACCATTTCCGAAGCGGAACTGGAATACGGCTCATGATAAAAGAGAACCGCATCATCAATATGATCGATCATTTTTCTGTGGTGATCGATCACCGCCACCGTTTCCACTTGCTGATACAGTTCCGGCAAATCCAACCGCTCTGACTGATGAATATCCGTAATAATCAGCAATGTATTCGGTGTGACCATCGAAAGCACATCTTTTGTTTCGAGAAAGAAATCGCCTTTCCCTTGGACACGGTAGTGCTCCACTAATGCGTTTGCCAACGTCGTTTCGGGATCATATACGGTGTACGATTGTGTCCCCATTTTTCGACACGCGGCTGTCAATGCAACGGCAGAGCCCAAACAATCCAAATCGGAATACCGATGTCCCATCGTGAGCACCATATCGCTATCCGCGATCATCTGCTGTAATGCAGATGCGATCACGCGCGAACGTACCTTTGTACGTTTTTCCACGCTTTTGGACATACCGCCGTAAAAATCAAACCCATTCTTGGTTTTGATAACCGCCTGATCCCCGCCGCGACCGAGCGCCATATCCAAGGTTTGCCGCGCTTGCAAATCAGCATCACACAGCGTTTGGCCGCGACCGACACCAATAGACAACGTCAAACTGATATTGTCCGCCGTAGGAATGGCACGCACTTTATCAAGAATATCAAAGCGATCGTTTTGAATGATATCCAAATACCGCTGTTCAATAAGGAGTATAAAACGATCAGAGCCGTTTTTACGGAATAAACCGGCATGTGCATTGGCCCAATTTTCGATGAGAAGATCCACCTGCGAGAACAGTTGTGTACGCTCGCTGTCGCGGAGATTCTTCATCACCTCGTCGCTGTTGTCCAAATACAAAGACAACACGACCGGACGGCTAAGCTCATATTCCGAGGCAATATGAGTAAGCTCGGTATGATCAAAGCAATACAGCACATAGGATGGCTCCTCGTGCACCCGAAGCTTGCTGACGTATACCGAATACGTATTGTCGCCGCACGATACCTGCGGCAATACCCGACCGGCCAACTGACCGGCAGAGAGATCGAAAAACACCTCGTTCAAAGGCCGCCCGAGAGAATCGTTACTACGAAGCACTTCCCGACGGAACAGGTCATTATACCATACGATCTCGCTATTGTCGGATACCACAACAATCGGCACCGGTGTATTTTCCAGCGCCGTTCGATCATGCTGGCTGAGGTGATCGGTAATACCTGATAAATAACGGCGAATATCCTTTTTAAGATACCTTAAACGCCAAATACCGTAAATCCACACCACTACCGATACCGCCGCAGCAACGAAAAATACGGTGCGGTTAAAGAAGAATAACGGCACGAGCAGGAGAAGTGACAACACACCGAACAGTATCACAACCGGTGACACTGACCACACGGTTTTGCGTTTCATTTCCCCCACTCCTTTCTAAATCAGTTTTCCATAATAATGGGTAAAATCATCGGACTTCGCTTCGTTTTTTGGAAAAGCATACGAGATAGTTCGTCTCGTACACGGGATTTCATAGTTGCCCAATCGTGTGTGTGGCGCTGACAACATTCTTCCAAGACGCGGCGCGCGATTGCCCGTGCCTGTTCCATCAATTCTTCCGCTTCCCGCACGTAGACAAAACCGCGGGATACCAGGTCCGGACCGGACACGATCTGCCCGTTTATCGGATCGATCGTAGCAACCACAACAATCAAGCCGTCCTGCGCCAAATGCTTGCGGTCACGCAACACGATGCTGCCGACGTCACCGATACCCAATCCGTCCACCAACGTGCGACCGGCAGGTACGGAGCCAACCACCGACATTTTATCGGGTGTGAGCTCGACCACTTTTCCGAGATCGGTTACCAATACGTTTTTCGCTGACATTCCCATACTCTTTGCGAGCTGTGCATGTTTCTGCAGGTGCTTGTGCTCACCGTGAACCGGAATGAAGAACTTCGGTTTGGTAATACCTTGAATAATTTTAAGTTCTTCCTGACAGGCGTGGCCGGACACGTGAACATCGTACATTTTCTCATACACAACATCGCAACCGCGTTTCATCAGCTCATTAACAACCTTGCTGACGGTTTTTTCATTTCCGGGAATCGGTGTGGCGGAAATAATGATATAATCATCCGGTCCGACATCCACTTGACGATGATCGGAAAATGCCATACGCGCCAGTGCCGACATCGGCTCACCTTGGCTACCGGTAGTGATAATAGTCATCTTTTCTTTCGGATAGCGATTGATCATATCGATATCCACGAGAATCCCTTCCGGCATGGTAAGGTACTTAAGCTCATGTGCGATTGTAACATTATTGATCATACTGCGACCCGAAATGGCAACCTTACGGCCATCTTTGGCAGCAGCATCAATGATTTGCTGTATGCGCGGCAGGTTTGAGGAAAACGTAGCGATGATAATCCGCTTATTTTCTGCCTTTTTAAAGAGAGCACTAAAGCTTTCCCCTACCACGCGCTCACTGGCGGTATAGCCGGGGCGTTCTGCATTGGTGGAATCTGCCATCAACGCCAAAACGCCTTCTTTTCCAAGTTCGCCAAGACGGGGCAAGTCGATCATTTGACCCATAATGGGCGTGCAATCGATCTTAAAGTCACCGGTATGCACCACGTAACCGATAGGTGTCTTGATGCCAAGTCCCACCGCGTCCGGAATGGAGTGGTTAACGTTAATGAATTCCACCGAAACTTCACCGAAATGCACGATGTCGCCGGGTTTTACCACATGCAAGGGCACCTTGCCCGACAAGCCGTGTTCTTTCAGTTTGGAATCAATAAGCGCAATCGTCAGCTTTGTCGCATAGATCGGGAAAATCATTTGCTTGAGCAGATACGGCAAAGCACCGATATGATCTTCGTGTCCGTGAGTGATCACAATACCGCGGATTTGATCGCGACACTTTTCCACGTGGGTGAAATCCGGCAAGACGATATCGACACCAAGCAGATCTTCGTCCGGAAACGCCATACCGCAATCGATCAAGAAAGAATCGTTGCCGTATTCGAACAGCGTCATATTCTTACCGATCTCATTCAAACCGCCGAGCATGGTAATGTGCACGGGATGCGTAGGTTTCGGGGCCGGCTTCTTCGATTGTTTGCGATTGGTATTATAGCGACGCGTCGGTTGACGAGTCGATTTCTTTTCCTCGTTATTGGCAGGTGCTTTTGTATTACGGGGCTTACGCACATTGTTTTTCGGCGTAGCAGGTGTTTGTCGTTTTGTTTGTTCTGTTGCCATAAAATCCTCCGTTTCTTAAAATCAGGTAAAATCGAAATTAAGCCCCACTGCATCTGTGAGGCCGTGATAAGATGACGCGACTCATTGAGTGGGGCGTATCATCTTTAAGCAATATAGTCCGAACACATAAAAAGAAGAAATTGCGCTAACCGATCACACTAGTATTTCCATTTTACCTTTTTACAGTGGTATTGTCAAGTTAAAGTATTGTTCACCCGGACGCAAATAGACTTGCAGGAAACAAATTTTTTTGCTACAATGTGTTCAGCGATCAGCGAAAGCGGGGATTTATCATGAAAAAAGTGGAATTATTTACCGACGGCGCCTGTTCGGGAAATCCCGGTGCCGGTGGTTGGGCAGCTATTTTACGATACGGTACGCACGAGAAAGAACTGTGCGGCGGCGAAGAACGCACCACCAACAACCGTATGGAACTCACGGCGGTAATCGAGGGACTGAAAGCGCTGAATGAACGCTGTGAAGTACATATCACAACAGATTCTCAATACGTTGTTAACGGCATTGAGAAGGGCTGGGCGGCAAACTGGAAGAAGAACGGATGGCGAAAAGCAGACAAGAAGCCCGCTCTTAATGCCGATCTGTGGGATGCACTGTTAAGTCTTATCGCTTTACACGATGTTTCTTTCCACTGGGTGCACGGACACCAAGGGCATCCTGAAAACGAGCGTTGCGACGCACTTGCTGTTGCACAATATCAACTGTTAACATAAAAAAGGCCGGTCAAACGACCGGCTTTTTTATTATTCAATAACCGCTTTGTGGAAAACTTTTTTACCCTTGCGGATCTTGAGCCCTGCTTTAAGATCGGCTTCGGTGTAAACGACGTTGAGGTTATCCACCTTTTGCTCGTTCACCGTCACACCGCCTTGCAACACCAAGCGGCGCGCCTCACTTTTGGAAGGCAATAACTCACAGCGTAAAAGCAGATCCAGAATACCGATAGAACCGTCGGTCAGATCATCCGCGGTCAGCGTGGTGGTCGGCATATCGGAATCGTCCGCACCGCCCGCAAACAACGCTTGTGACGCCGTGCGCGCCTTATCTGCTTCCTCTTTACCGTGAACAAGAGTGGTAAGCTCATAGGCCAAAATATCCTTCGCCTTGTTGAGTTCGGCGCCCTCCCATTTATCCATCGCATCAATTTCTTCGAGCGGAATAAAGGTCAGCATACGGATGCATTTCAGCACGTCCTGATCACCCACGTTGCGCCAATACTGGTAAAATTCAAACGGAGAAGTCTTGTTGGGATCCAGCCACACCGCACCGTTAGCGGTCTTGCCCATCTTCTTGCCCTCGGAGTTCATGAGCAACGTGATGGTCATGGCATACGCATCTTTACCGAGCTTACGGCGAATCAGTTCCGTACCGCCCAGCATATTGGACCACTGGTCGTCGCCGCCGAACTGCATGTTGCAATCGTATTCCTTATACAGATGATAGAAATCGTACGACTGCATGATCATGTAGTTGAATTCGAGGAAGGATAAGCCCTTTTCCATGCGTTGCTTATAACATTCGGCACGCAGCATATTGTTGACCGAGAAGCAAGCGCCTACCTCACGCAACAGATCAACATAATTGAGCTTTAACAGCCAATCGGCATTATTGACCGCGATCGCGCCGTTTTCACCCTCAAAATCAATGAATTTCTCCATCTGCTTTTTGAAGCATTCACAGTTGTGCTCGATGGTTTCGGGACTCATCATGGAACGCATATCGCTTCTGCCGGACGGATCGCCGATATAACCGGTGCCGCCGCCGAGCAACACGACCGGACGGTTGCCCGCCATCTGCAACCGTTTCATCAAGCACAGCGCCATAAAATGACCGACGTGCAAGGAATCCGCCGTCGGATCAAATCCAATGTAAAACCGCGCTTTTCCGTTATTGACGAGCTCACGAATTTCGCTTTCGTCCGTAACCTGTGCGATCAATCCTCTTGCTACCAATTCTTCGTAGATTTTCATAGTTTTTCTCCTTTATAAACATAAAACCCTCTGCAGCATACGCTACAGAGGGCAAAGTTTGCGGTACCACCTCTGAACGGACAGTTCTCACAAACTGTCCCTCACGGAGTGCCACAGGCACTCACACGCTGTAACGGGCGCTCCCGTCATACCCTACTAAAAAATTCAGGCAGCCGCTCCGGAGTGTATTCGCACGAAGCCCTTACATTCTTGCACCAACCGAATGCTCTCTGAAAAAAGGTCAGCCGTGTTACTGGTCTCCTTCTTTGCGTTTCATCGTTTATGAGTATACCAAAAGAATTCAAAAAAGTAAAGAGTCAATTTACATCCTCATTTTTCAAAGCGGAAAGGATACAAGCAGCGCTCTCTAACACCAGATCCGGTTGATCTTCGGACGCTTCTAAAATATCGTACGTCGTTTCTCCGCTCATTACCAGGACCGCCAAAACACCGGCATTAAGCCCGCTCTTCACATCTGTATAAATACGGTCGCCGACCATAGCGGTATGGGCGGCATCGATACCGGTTCGTTCCATAGCCAGTTGCGGCATCAGCGGGGACGGCTTGCCCACCGAAATCGGGCGCCGCTTTGATACGTTATACAGCATATCGCACATACTGCCGCAATCCGGCACGCTTCCGAAAGAAGTGGGACAAACGTAGTCAAGATTGGTGGCAATGTACGGAATGCCCGGACGCGTATGCAACAGTTTGGAAATGTCATAAAGTTTTTGGAAGGTGAGTTCCGTATCGTTTCCCATAATGATGCAGTCTGTCTTTTCGAGATTCTCAGTCACGATAAACCCTTCGCGTCGCAATTCTTCTTTTAAAGACTCTGTGCCGCACACGTACAATTGCGCGTCTGCGTGATGCAGTTTCAAATAATAGGCAACCGCTTGCGTCGACGTTAGAAAATCGTCGTATTCCGCCGCTATCCCCAACTTTTCAAGTTTTACGATATAATCCTTAACACTTTTTGAGGAGTTGTTTGTCACAAACAAATACCGTCTTCCGCTCTCGCGAATGACGCGTAACAATTCCTTGGTAAAATCGTACAGGTCGTTTTCAAGATACAACGTACCGTCCATATCAAATAAAAAGAGCTGTGTATTACGAATACGGTCTTCAGCCGTCATCTGTATCACCTCATACCGAAAAGTCGTTTCGTCGTTATTCAAGCATATCATTTAACCCTTTTTGTGTCAAGGCGAAAGAAAAGATTTGCACTATTCAGAAAATATGTTATACTGTATAGCATGTTGCATCAGGAAGGAGCTTACTATGTCATTTTTATACGCGTTGGAATCCATCCGTAACTCCGTATTTGACGTGTTTTTCTCCATCGTCACGCTGTTTGGAGAAGAAACCATTTTTATGGCAGTCGGCATGATCGTGTTTTGGTGTATCAACAAGTACCAAGGTTATTTTTTGCTCTCCGTCGGTTTTTTGGGAACCGTTATAAACCAGTTTCTGAAAATACTGTTTCGCATCCCTCGTCCGTGGGTACGCGACCCCAACTTCACCATTGTGTCATCAGCAGAAGACGCTGCCACCGGTTATTCGTTCCCGAGCGGGCACACGCAAACGTCGGTTGG
This sequence comes from Acutalibacteraceae bacterium, assembly GCA_045590415.1. Taxonomy (GTDB): domain Bacteria; phylum Bacillota; class Clostridia; order Oscillospirales; family Acutalibacteraceae; genus RGIG3009. Next base: position 34,979 of record JAZNRA010000033.1, read on the forward strand.
ATTGTTCGGCGGTATTGCCCGTTGGAATAAAAATACCTCTCTGCGTATCGCTATGATCGCCTTGTGTGTGCTGGTACCGTTTTCCCGTATGTATCTCGGCGTTCATACACCGGCAGACGTTCTCGTCTCTGTTGCTCTTGCTCTTTTGCTGGTGCTTGTGGGGTATCCTCTCTTTAAAAAAGCGGAAAACTCCCCAAAAACGATGTATACCATCCTTCTTGTCATGACAGCCGTCGTGCTTGCCTTCTTATGTTTTGTTTGTTTTTACCCCTTTCCTGCTGACGTCTATACTGAATCGGCTATTCATAATCTGGAATCGGCGCAAAAGAACGCCTTTACTCTAACCGGCTGTGCTGTCGGTCTCATCGTTGTCTACACGATCGACCTCAAATACACTCACTTTGACACAAAAGCCGTGTGGTGGGCACAACTGCTCAAAATTGTGGGCGGTCTCGCCGCGGTACTGATCGTGAAAGAACTGTTGCGCTCCCCACTTGAGTTTCTTATTCCGCACGTATTATGTGCACGGTTGGTGCGGTATTTCCTAATGGTGGTGGTCGGCGGTGCCTTATGGCCGATGACATTCAAATGGTTTGGAAAGCTTGGTAAAAAATAAAAGAGAAGGAGTCAGCGTTTGCTGACTCCTTGTTTTTATTTAGTCATCGCTTTAACAACCGGCTCCAACACGTTACAAACGGCATTCGCCATAGAAAAGAATCCCAGATCGGTAGGATGGCATCCGTCGACTGTTCCCTCATCCAAAGCATCTGCCATCAGGGTAGGCCCGTCAAGGAAATAGACGTTCTTATCCCCACGTTCAAGTGCGTGCTCATAGGTGGCACGAATAACCTCTAAACGTGCTATTTCACCGGGGCACAGATAATATACCGGTCTGGACATGATCAAGATTGGTATATCAGGATGCGCGTCGCGGATGATCTTGAAAAAGCGTTCATGTGTTTCTTTAAGGTGTTCAGCATTGGCGGCATTGTGATCGTAATCCAACACAAACATCGACATATCCAATGTTTTGATATACTCCGCCATCTCCGCTTCGCCTTTCGCACTGCCGGAGAAACCGAGGTTGATATGGTCCATGTTCAAACGGCGGGAAACAATATTGTCATAAATCATACCGGGGCGCGATGAACACCCGCCTTGCGTAATGGATGAGCCGTAAAATACGATCGGTTTTTCTATTGCATACGGTTCCGGCTCGTTAACATCGGCGGATTTACTGAGCCCGATACACAGATCGCTGATCTCACTGTGACGCGGAAAATGGATCGTGATATCTCGAACTTCGGAAGTTCCCCAATCCATGATGCTCTCGTATCCCGTTTTCATATCACAGGGCGGCAAAAAGGTCTTGACGTAACGTTCTTCACCCTCTTTACGAACATATAGATCAAAACCGCACGTCGCGGCACCGGCGCTTTGCGGGGAAGCGTATGCAATTTCCGGCATTTCGGCATGGATAGCCACATAAGGACTGTTGGTCTTAAAACGCACGCGGCCGCCCGTTGTTTTGGCGTGCAACGCCAGCACACCTTCGTTAGTAGCAGCCGCAACATGTTCCGGCAAACGACGGAACCTGCCATCCTCATAGATGAGGCCGTACACTTTAAACGGCGCCTTCCGTACATCATAAAACGTGACGTCGTCTTTTTCAATCGTGGTTTCTACTTTAAAATTCGGGTCGATCTGTTCTAAAGTAGGCATGCAATCACTCCCCTATTTTTTAAAAGTATACCATGCGGCTTTTCGTCAGTCAACCTTTACTTCTCTTGTTTTTTGTGGTATACTAACGATGATTTCTACTCTTGGAGGGCTCATGATGTTTGATGCAATGAAGGTGAAAACCGATTGCGTGGAATGGATCCGCGCATTTTTTGAAGAGAATGGAAAAGACTGTAATGCCGTTGTGGGTATTTCCGGCGGTAAAGACAGTTCCATTGCCGCCGCGCTGTGTGTAGAAGCGCTTGGTAAAGACCGCGTGATCGGCGTCTTAATGCCGCAAGGTGAACAGCACGATATCGATATGGCATATCTGCTGGTGAACCATTTGGGAATTAAATATTATGTCGTCAACATCAAAAATACGGTAGACAGCATTCTTGCCGCTATGCCGAAAGATCTCCCACTTTCTGTACAAGCCAAAACCAACCTGCCGCCGCGCATTCGTATGTCTACTCTGTATGCGGTCAGCCAATCGGTAAACGGTCGTGTTGCCAATACTTGTAATTTGTCAGAAGACTGGGTTGGCTATTCCACACGCTACGGTGATGCCGCGGGTGACTTCTCCCCCATGTCGCATTTGACCGTAACGGAAGTGAAAGAAATCGGCTATTTGTTGGGCTTGCCGAAGGAATTGGTCGATAAAACCCCCATCGACGGGTTGTGCGGGAAAACCGATGAGGAAAACCTCGGCTTCACCTACGCCGAACTGGACGTATATATCCGTACCGGCGTAATGGAAGATCCCGAAAAGAAGGCGCTCATCGATAAAAAGCACGCAGCGAACCTCTTTAAACTGCAGCTGATGCCGAGCTTTAAACCGAATATGTAAAGGAAAAGCACTTGCCGCGGCAAGTGCTTTTTGTTGCGTAATATTGTTTATCGAACGTTGCCCCATTTATCAACCGATTTGACCTCGTATTTGGCCTTCGAATCGGAAATAACGGTGGACAGCGCAACGGTCGAGGCGATCTGCTTTCCATTTGAAAACACGCGATAGTAGCAGTGTTCGCTATCCGGAGAAGCGTTCCAAGTTAAGGTGTTTCCTTTTACCCGAACGCCCGTAATCTTTGAAGGTGTTCGGTCCACGTAATCGGTCGTCAGAATCACCAAGGATTTGGGCGGCAGCGTAACTGTCAGATTTTCCTCATTAAGAACCACCAAGTCACTGTACGGCTGTAAGTCGTTAAAATCGTTATACGGGACGTTATCCGCCTCGTAAACGTACATTCTGGCGGGTTGTTTGCAATTGTAATCGAGGGAGAGCTGTGTTTCCGCCGCCTCGTCCTTCCAATTCAGCACGGCAATACTCACGGCAGCCTCATCGGTACTGACGGCACAGCAACGGACGTTCTCATCATCCCATTCAGCGTTAAATACACGAGTGCCTTTTTTAAACAATTTCGCCATGTAACCCAGCGTATACAGACTGGCATGTGAACGATAATCTTGTTGCTCGTCACACCACCGAATCAAACCGTTTTTATTGTAACGGAATTCCAGTCCGTGACCGG
>JAZNRA010000034.1:0-3162 GCA_045590415.1 Acutalibacteraceae bacterium
TATACCACAATCTTTCCACCCGGCATACAGAAGGCATTCACTTGGTTGTCCTTCACCAAATTGAATTCCCAAGCAAAGTTCTGCACTTCGCTAGCCAGACCATTGGCTCTCAGATAATACGGCACGGGCGGTACGACCAACGCGTTGCTCGTGTTGGATAAAGACCTGAACACCGTCGGCGCGATCAAGGGACTTGCCGAGGACGAGCGGGTGTATTCGGTGCGGTTTGACGGGGCGGTCGGGTATTTCGTGACCTTCCGTCAGGTGGATCCGCTGTTCACGGTGGATCTGAGCGATCCGACCAAGCCGATGATCCAAAGCGAACTGAAGATCCCCGGGTTTTCGCAGTATCTGCATCCGTACGGTGACGGGTTGCTGCTCGGTATCGGGATGGATGCCGACGAAAACGGACGCACGACCTTTATGAAACTCTCAATGTTCAATGTCAGCGATCCTACTGCGGTCACCGAGTCGGACGTGACGGTGTTGGATCAAAACTACAGCGAGGTGCAGAGCAATCACAAAGCGGTGCTGATCGACGTGCAAAAAAATCTCATCGGCTTTGCCACCGGCGACAACACCTATCACATCTACGGATACGATGCCGAAAACGGGTTTACGCTCAAAGCGCGCCTCGCGGCGCTGGACGCTCACGGTACGCGCGGCGTGTATATCGGCGAGTATTTGTACGTCGTATCGGCAAACGGTGTGCTGTCGTATCGATTAAGCGATTTTTCGAGTGTTGGTGTGCTGTCGATCGTGCAGCAGGTGCAAAAACCGACGGGAACGGCACGTACCTCGGCTGCCGTTTTTTAAGTAAATAAATTTTTTAAAGCCCTCCAAACGGAGGGCTTTTATATTCTTTGTAAAAATGGATATGCTATCACCGAGGTGTTGGTATGTCTGCATTGATTGAATTACAGCACGTGAGCAAAGTGTATAACGGCGGGGAACAGGTGCGCGCGCTGGATGACGTGTCGCTGACCGTGGAGGACGGTGAATTCGTGGCGGTGATCGGGCAATCGGGGTCGGGGAAATCCACGCTGATGAACATTTTGGGATGCTTGGACGTGCCGACACACGGGCGGTATCTGCTCGGCGGGCGGGATATGAGCCGTGTGCCGCCCGCAGTGAGTGCCGCGGTGCGCAGCCGTAAGATCGGGTTTATTTTCCAGGGGTTTCATCTGATTCCGTCGCTGACGGCGGAGGAAAACGTGGAGTTGCCGCTTCTTTACCGCGGCATGGGCCGTGAGGAACGGCGCCGCCGTGCGGCGGAGGCGCTGGAGCGCGTGGGACTCCGAGAGCGGGTGCGGCACCGACCGAGTGAGTTATCGGGCGGGCAGCAGCAACGCGTGGCGATCGCCAGAGCACTGGCGGCGTCGCCGCCGCTGATTTTGGCGGACGAGCCGACGGGAAATCTCGACAGCGCGTCGGGCGCGCAGATTATGGAAATGCTGCACGAACTTAACCGTGACGGACACACGGTCGTGCTGATCACGCACGATCAGGCAATCGCGGATTCGGCGCCGCGGCGGATCGTGATTCGGGACGGGAGAGTGGTGGAGTGAAGCACGCGGCGAAAGGAGAAAATCGGATAAAGCGCTTATTTCGCACACCGATGACGGTGGCGGGTGCGTTTGTGTTATCCTTGCTCGCATTTGGACTCGTAATGCTTCTTCCGCTCGTTGCCGAGCACATGACACCCGACGAGATGCCGGAGGAAGTGCTCGGCGAGCGCGGCGTCGAGCGGTCGCTGTGGCTGCTCTTCCACGACGGTGATACGCTGACGGGACTGGTAAAGCTCATCACGGATACCCGCACCATGACGGTGGAGGCGGTGGGGTATCCGCCCGGGACCGAACTGATCGACGGGGTGACGGTGACTACCGCTGCCGCGCGCTATCCCACGTGGGGTGAGCGGGTGGCGACGGAGCTGGAAAACCTGACGGTGCTGACCCTGCCGATCGGCGGCGCGGCTACGCTGATCGGGCGCGTTTCCGGCAATCTGCCGATCACCTTGCCGCAGGCGGTGGGAAGCTTGCCGGAGGGCGAGCTGACGCTGACACCGCTTCAAGCCGCCGAGGTGCTGACCTTTGACGAGTGGGAGCAGGGCGGCGTGGGGCAGGCGTGGGCACACGCGCAACTTACCGCCGCGTTTTTACAGCGCACGCTGACCGATACGGTAAACGCGGAGTCAGCGTTCGGTGAACTGACGGCGGTGTGCGAGACGCGGCTGAACATCTCACAGCTCGAAGCGGTGAAAGGGGAACTGACGGCACTTGCCGACTGCCGCATTTCCGCGCGGGTCGCCGGGGGGTATATGACGGGAACGGCTGAAAATCAGCGGTATGTGTTGGGGTGAGCGGGAGGCGGCGCCTCCCGCTCAATGAATGTTGAATAGTGAATAATGAAAAATGAAAGTGTCGCACAGAGTGCGACGGATCGTATTCTCTCCCTCCGTCTTTGCCTACGGCAAAGCCACCTCCCTCGTGAGAGGGAGGCGAGGTGAGGACGTGCAAATTTGCGCTAAAAAAGGTTGAAAAAAGACTTGACACGGGGGGCGCGGTGTGGTATCATGATTCAGCGATATGCGGGTGTAGTTCAGTGGTAGAACCCCAGCCTTCCAAGCTGGTTGTGTGGGTTCGATTCCCATCACCCGCTCCATTGACCTTACTCCGCACGGCGGAATATATAGGCGCCTGTAGCTCAGCCGGATAGAGCATCTGCCTTCTAAGCAGAGGGTCAGGGGTTCGAGTCCCTTCAGGCGCGCCAGATATGGTGGGTGTAGCGTAGTTGGCCTAACGCGTCAGTTTGTGGCACTGAAGATCGTGGGTTCGAATCCCATCTCCCACCCCACAACCGCAGGGACACTTGTTCTCATGAGTGTCCCTGCCACGATATTGGGCTGTAGTCTAGCGGTAGGACACGTGACTTTGACTCACGCCGTGATGGTTCAACTCCATCCAGCCCAGCCAAAAATCGACAAGTTTCGGCAGAAGCTTGTCGATTTTACTTTTTCACGAAACTTGTCAAGATTAATGGACAGATAAAAGAGTGAAAAAATGGTTTGGGATGGAATAACCAATACCTGAGTGCAGTCTTTCTGAATTGTAATAAAGTTCAATGTAGTCAATGATTGTACGCGAAGCTTCTTCGAATGTG
>JAZNRA010000035.1:0-17458 GCA_045590415.1 Acutalibacteraceae bacterium
GACTGGCAGGTCACTTCTATCTTAACACAATCGGAGGATTTTTCATCGGTAAACCTCTTTTGAACCACGCGACTATCGCGTGGTTTTCGTTTACAAAAAAGCCCTTTGCCGTTTGTGCGGCAAAGGGCTTTCCCTTTACAATCCGAACTCGCCTTCATAGCTGACAAGACTTGCGTCCTGCACACCGTCAATCGCCAACATGGTGTCAACGATTTTCGTTTCGCTGCTTCCCAAGGTAACTTCAACCGTCATTTCACCGCCGTTGCGGGTAACGATGCGCGATTTGATACGGTATTTCGGCAGAGAATTCAGCGCTTTTTTCACCGCAGTGGTTTTCGCAGGGTCATAACGGACGATCAGTAAATACGGACATCTGTTTTTGCGATAGATCACCGTAACGAGATAATACAAAATGCCAAGCAAAAGGCACGCTAAGCCGCCCGGTAAAAATAATCCGGCACCGCTCATAATGCCGCTGGCAATCGCCCAAAACATGAATATCGTATCCACCGGATCTTTAATCGCCGTACGGAATCGAACGATTGACAAGGCACCGACCATACCGAGCGACAATGCCAAATCCGAACTGATGGTACGGATCACAACCGCCGTTACCATACACAAAAGAACCAGTGAAAAGGCAAAGCCCTTAGAGAAAAGGACACCTCGGAACGTCGCACGATAAACGAGCAGGATAAACAATCCCATCACAAACGCCACCAACAGTGACAACAGCATTTCTCCCATTGTCACACCGGTATTAAACTGCTCGACCACACTGTTTTTAATCATATCCAAAAAACTCATAACGACCATCCTTTACTGCATTTTCCTGCACAATTCGTATTTAGAAATCGCGTTACGCGACATCGGTACCGTTTTTAGAAGCTGCCGCACCGCATACGGCAAGGCGTCGTCGTATTTGACCTCGATCACCAATCGATCGGAGGGAAACACCGGCACACTCGGCAGATCGCGGTCAAACAAATCCACCGAATATCGTCCGCTGTGAATATCCCGATCAAAGGTGATGCGCACGTCCTGAAACACATACGCCTCACGGTAATAATCCACGATCACCATCGGGCGCAACAAACGGGTACGGTACTTGGTGTAGAAGTCCCGAATCAACGCATGCTCGCTATCGTGCATCCACCAAACGTCACCGCGCAAAATGGCATCGGTTTGTTCACGAGTTAAGGGAGCTGAGAATTTACGTGTCATTTGATCGAGCTTCTGTTTGCATTCCAAGCGAATAAACGAATCATCCAAATCGTAAAAACGAATACGGAACTTTTCCCTTTTTTGAACGCCTTCCACTTTATCCAGCAAACCGCTTTGTTCAAAATCGTCGAAGTACAAACTGCGGATAAAATAGGAACCGTCGGGATGGGCGGTATGTGCATCCTTGCAAAGTCCCGCGTCCAACCGTGCTTTCAGCTGCAGGTATCCGGCACGACTGATAAAATACTTATTCTCATAACGAAAGCGGTTCACCGAATCCCCTCCCTTCGACACACTGTGACAAGTATACCATACTGTTTACAAAAAGACAACACCAAGTATCGCTTCACACGCGGAAATTTGCACGGCACTTCTTGACAGTCCAAAGCAAATGCAGTATAGTAAATCCAACATCTTATGGGAGGAAACGCTCATGAAACGCATCGTTACGGTTCAGGATATCTCGTGCGTCGGCAAATGCTCACTCACCGTGGCTCTACCGATTATTTCGGCTATGGGCATTGAGACAGCCGTCCTCCCCACCGCCGTTTTATCAACACATACCGCTTTTGAGAAGGGCTTTACTTTCCGTGATCTCACGGAAGATATCACCGCTATTTGCGATCACTGGAAACGGGAGAACATTGGTTTTGACGCCATCTATACCGGCTATTTGGGTTCCTTTCGGCAATTGGATCTGATGTCACAATTCATTGACGATTTCAAGGCCGAGGATACACTCGTCTTCGTAGACCCCGTTATGGGTGATCACGGTAAGCTGTACAGCGGCTTTACACCTGAATTTGCGAAAGCGATCGCTCGTCTGTGCGGCAAGGCCGATATTATCGTTCCAAACATGACCGAAGCTGCCTTTATGTTGGGTGTTCCTTACGTCAGCGAGGGGTACGATAGAAATTACGTGCAGGATATATTGCGCAAGCTCACGTCACTCGGCGCACAATGCGCCGTACTGACCGGCATCAGCTTCGAGGTCGGTAAGATCGGCGTTATGGCATACGACTCCGCAAACGATCGTTTCCTTGAATATTACAATGACCTCATCGGCGCTTCCTATCACGGCACGGGCGACGTCTTTGCCGGTACATGTGTCGGCGCGTTAATGAACGGTAAGGATTTAGACACCGCTCTGCAAATTGCAGCCGACTATACTGCCGAAAGCATCCGGCTCACCGAAGCTGATCCGAAGCACAACTGGTACGGTGTCAATTTTGAAACGGCAATGCCTTTTTTACTCGATAGGTTAAGTCGCTGAAATTTTATAAAAAACCTCTTGACAAGCGATTTCTTTTCCGCTATAATAGCATTCGTTCCGCAAATACGGACGTTTAGCTCAGCTGGTAGAGCATTCGCTTGACGTGCGAAGGGTCAGCGGTTCGAGTCCGTTAACGTCCACCAAAAAAGCACTTGCAAATTGCAAGTGCTTTTTTATTTTTTATTTTGGAAAAAGCCGCGTAACTTTCGCCATACACCAACGATCATCGGCCGCAGCGGACGTAACCGCATCCACACCGTCACATATACGCGGTAACCAAACGTGTGACAATCTATCGCTTTTCCCTTTCGGATAAATGCAGTCATGACCGCCAACACGTTTTCTTTTGGCAAACCGACTTCCAGTTCCCATTGTGCATCGCCCGTCAACGTATAGGAATCCTCGTCAACACGTACGATGCGGTGCAGCACGTACTGCCCGTTATCTCGCTGATACAACGGCACATCGCCACGTTTTAAGGAATGCGGATCACAGGCGGATAACACAACGCTATCCCTCTTGTGAGAAAATAACGGTCTCATACTGTTACCGGTGATCGGTAACGTAACGGTGAGCCCCTGACGAAACGAATCCTCGATAAGCGGCATCAGTTCGTCAAATGCGACTTCTCGGTGTATCTGTTTCATACGAGCAGATCCGCTTCCTGTAAAGATCGAACAAATACACCGACATCCTCGGCTGCTGTTTTCTCGTCGACATCATATTCGTTTGTCATGGCAACTGCTAACGACTCCTCGGTGCATTCGGTTTCTGACAACTGCTTCCACAAAAACGCACCGGTTTCATTCAGGCGGATCATGCCCTTAAAATCCAGCGTTTGCAAACCGACGGCAACCACAACATACGAGCCGGCGACCTGTCGCAACACGAAGCCCTCTTTAAGTTTCATCCTGTCTATCCCCTTTTACCAGTGCATGGTGTTTTTTACAAGTTCTACAGCTTCACTACTGATCGTACATTCCAGCAAAAACACGGGAACGGATTGAATCAGTCGTTCCGCCGTATCCAAAACTTTCATTCCTAATGCTTCGTCATAGAACGGGCGAACGGTTTCACGATAAATATGCTCCAAAGCATCCGCCACAGACAACGGTTGGATGCGATTCTCCGACGCCTGTTTTAAGAAAACAATCGCTTTAAGAGGCGCAAAGTTATTCGAATTGGTATCGGTTTTTCCACTCCAAGGAGTTCCGTATACGACCGGCACACCCTCATCAAAACGGATAGCCGGTTTATCATCGTTGATATGCACCACGCGTTCACCGTAATATTGCTTCCACAAACCGGCGTGGGTGGATTTCCCTGTTCCGGAGGGTGCTGAAAACACGATACCCTTCCCCTCGTAACTGATGGCAGAGCCGTGCATCACCAAACCACCCAGATACGCCAAACGATTGGCAAACGCTTCACCTGTGCACATATACTCAAAATCCGTCAGCGACAAAGCAGGGTGCTTTCGGCTCTCAAGGAGGGTGTATTCCAATTGAGAATGATCTGACGAAAAACGATAAATTTGGAGAATACGTCCGGTTTTATTGCCAATGGTATACCGACATAACGTCCCCTCAGGAGAACGCACCAGCACCAAACCGCCGTGCCGAACAACTTCCTCACCTTCCGGCACAGGTATCTCCGCTACGCGCGACAGTTTTAAAGAAAGTTCAGGTTTTGTTATCGGTTCCTCATATTGCCGTAACCGTGTAGCAAAAAAGTCACGATCGCCACCGTCAAGCTGTATGGGTAGACCCGCAATGCGAGCTTGTATCATTTTGTCACCCGCTTTACGATTGATTTATGAGATACGAAAGCGCCATTAAACTATCGCCCAAGTGTACGTTTTCCACAAGCACCTCAGGGTGATGCAACGCAATATCATAATGACTGTAATTCCAAAATGCTTTTACACCGCAGTTGATCAAACGTTCAATCAATTTCGGCGCCGCTTCTTTCGGAATACATAGAATAGCAAGTTGCGGGGAATACTTGTCGCAAAATGCTTCCAGCTCGTTCGTTCCGCGGATAGTGATTCCTTGGATCTCTTGTCCGATAAGTGCCGGTGCATCATCGAAAATGCCGTCAAGCGAAACACCTTTACTCGAAAAATTCATATGATTGATGAGAGCGTGACCCAAATTACCGGCACCGAGCAAGATGGAAGGAGTAAGTTTATCCATACCCAAAATCCGATATAGCTCATCGTACAGTTGGTCCACCAAATACCCGTAGCCCTGTTGACCAAATTCACCAAAGCAGTTCAGATCCTGTCGAATCTGCGAGGCAGTCAAGCCCATACGTTCTGCCAACTCGCGCGACGAAATACGCACCACGCCATTCTGTTTCAGATCATACAAAAACCGATAATAGCGTGGCAAACGCCGTATGACCGACATAGAAATCACGGTATTCTTGGATGCCATTTACGCATCTCCTCTCATATGTTCTGCTGACGCGTATAATCCAGCAAACCACCCGCCAACAGCATATCGATCTGCCGATCTGAAAAATTCGTATTTAATGCAATTTCTTCACCGGTGGTTTCATTTCTCAGCACCAACGGCTCACGGCGTGTCAAACGGCCGCGCACATCCGGCAACACCAGACGATCACCGAGCGAAATACGATCGTAATCCGCTTCATCGGCAAACGTAAGAGGAATAATACCCGCGTTAATAAGATTCGCTACGTGAATACGGGCAAAGGATTTCACGATGACCGCTTTGATTCCCAGATACAGCGGTGCCAACGCAGCGTGCTCACGCGAGCTTCCTTGTCCGTAGTTCGAGCCTCCGATGATGAAACCGGCACCTTCTTCTTTGCAACGCGCCGGGAACTCGGGATCGCACCGCACAAAGCAATGCTCCGAGATCGCGGGGATATTTGAGCGCAACGGCAGAATTTTTGCTCCTGCGGGCATAATGTGATCGGTTGTGATATTGTCGCCGACCTTTAAGAGCACCTTAGCGGCGATCTCCTCTGCCATCGGCGAGGTCTTCGGAAAAGGTTTGATATTGGGGCCACGCACTACTTCAACCGTGTCCATATCGGCTTCATCCACCGGTGCAACGACCATATTGTCATTCACTAAGAAGCGTTCCGGCATGGTATATACCGGTGCCTCGCCCGCTGTGCGCGGATCGGTAAACACACCGGTCAAAGCCGAAACAGCCGCGGTTTCGGGGCTGACGAGATATACCTGTCCGTCAGCCGTACCGGAGCGGCCCTCAAAGTTTCGGTTAAAGGTGCGTAAGGAAACGCCTTTGGAATTCGGCGATTGACCCATACCGATGCACGGACCGCACGCACATTCCAGAATACGTGCACCCGCAGCAATCAAATCAGCAAGCGCACCGTTTTCTGCCAGCATCGTATAGACCTGCTTGGAACCGGGAGCAATCGATAAACTAACATTCGGATGTACGGTCTTCCCTTTCAAAATCGCCGCCACTTTTAACATATCCATAAGAGACGAGTTGGTGCAGGAACCGATACAGCACTGATCCACCGCCAATCCCTGCAATTCCGAAACCGGTTTAACAGCATCCGGAGAATGCGGGCAAGCAGCCAACGGTACCAGCGTGTTCAAATCAATATCAATAACCTCGTCGTACTCGGCATCCGCGTCCGGCTGTAATGCCACCCAATCGTTTTCTCTGCCCTGCGCTTTCATAAACTCGCGCGTAACCTCATCGGACGGGAAAATAGAGGTGGACGCACCAAGCTCCGCTCCCATGTTAGTGATAGTCGCCCGCTCGGGAACCGACAAGGTTTTGACACCTTCCCCGCCGTATTCGACAATCTTGCCGACGCCACCCTTGACCGACATACGACGCAGCACTTCCAAAATAACATCCTTAGCGGCAACCCACGGCTGTAACTGACCGGTCAGATTGACAAGTACCATTTTCGGCATGGTGATATAATAAGTACCGCCACCCATCGCCACAGCAACGTCCAAGCCGCCTGCGCCGAACGCCAGCATACCGATACCGCCGCCCGTAGGCGTATGGCTATCCGAACCGATCAAGGTCTTACCCGGAATACCGAACCGTTCCAGATGTACTTGGTGACAAATACCGTTGCCGGGACGCGAAAAATAAATGCCATGCTTATTGCAAACCGTCTGGATATACCGATGATCGACCGCGTTTTCAAAACCGGTCTGCAATGTGTTGTGGTCAATATAAGCAACCGACCTTTCAGTACGCACACGCGGTACGCCCATGGCTTCAAACTCCAAATACGCCATCGTGCCGGTAGCGTCCTGCGTAAGCGTTTGATCGATTTTTAATCCGATTTCTTCACCGACGCGCATCTCCCCGCAAACCAGGTGAGAGCGTATCAATTTTTGTGCTAAAGTATCACCCAAGGGACTCACTCCTTCGCATATTCAATTCATTATAAATCATTTACCCAACCTTGTCAATTCTTTATCAATTTCAGAATTCTGATATTTTCTCTTGATTATCGCGGCCGTTTGCGCTATAATAAGGCAAAGTGGTGCTTTATGCTTTTCGCTCAAAAGCATCGCAAAGCGTTATACTATTCACAGAAAGGTGTGTATACCGATATGATCCGAATTGATAATCATTTGGGAAGTATTGAGATTTCGCAAGAATATTTTGCCTACTTGATCGGTAACGCGGTTTCCGCCTGCTACGGTGTCGCCGGCATGGTCAAAAGCGGCACTCGGCAAGGTCTGCGTTCAATCTTTTTCAAACGTTCGTTTGCCGACGAAGGTATTCACGTTCGCAGTGAAAATGATCGATTGATTGTGGATCTCCATATTTGTGTTATTTACGGTATGAATATCGCGGAAATTTCCAAGAGCATTATTAATAAAGTTCGCTATACCGTTGAGGAAGCGACCGGCTTATCCGTTAAGAAAGTGAACGTTTATATTGACGGAATGAAATCCGAGTAACGTGATATGATGCAACCACGGTAACCCGACGTCCCCATCGAAAAGGAGTGCTACGTTTGATACAAGGTAACTTATTACGTGATGCGATGATTTCTGCATCGAATGTTCTTGCCGGACAAAAGCAACAGGTGGATGAACTCAACATCTTCCCCGTTCCCGACGGCGATACCGGCACCAATATGTCCATGACCTTCTCTGCCGCGGCGCGTGAATTGGCACGGCTTGGCGAGCCCACTGTCAGCCAAACGGCGGATACCGCTTCTTCCGCCCTTTTGCGCGGTGCACGCGGAAATTCCGGTGTTATCTTATCGCTCTTGTTCCGCGGTTTTTCAAAAGGTCTCAAAGGTAAGTCCGAAGCAAACGGTGCCGACCTGGCCGCCGCTTTAACGCTTGGTGTTGAAGCCGCCTATAAAGCGGTTATGAAGCCCACAGAGGGCACCATTCTTACCGTTGCCCGCGAAGCAGCAGAAAAGGGTGTTGCCGCCGCTAAAGAGGATACGTCCGTAAACGCGGTATGGGCTGTCATCTGCGAAGAGGCAGAAGCTTCCTTGCAGCGCACCCCCGAATTGCTCCCCGTTCTCAAAAAAGCAGGCGTTGTTGATGCGGGCGGTCAAGGCCTTTGCATTATCTTCCGCGCGATGCAGGATGTTTTTAACGGCAAACCGATCGTACAAGGTGATACTGCCGTATCTACTGCACCCGTTCAAAAATCGTCAAGCGCTGCCGGTTCTTTTGAAGCGGATATCACCTTTACCTATTGCACCGAGTTTATCGTCGCGCGTGACAAGGCGTGCACCAAGGATCCGCTTAAACTCCGCGCGTATCTGGAAACCATCGGCGATTGCGTCGTTGTCGTGGATGACGAGGAGATCATCAAGGTCCACGTCCACACCAACGATCCCGGTAAAGCACTCAGCAAAGGCGTTGAATACGGTGCGTTTGAAACCGTCAAAGTGGAAAACATGCGTATTCAGCACGAAAACGCTGCTTGGATTCCGCAAGAGGAGCCGGCGCCTGCCGCTCCCGCACGCGTTGAGCCGGAGGAGGAATTCGGTTTTGTTGCCGTTGCCGCCGGTGACGGTTTACAAGCCCTGTTCACCGACCTTGGCTGCAGTCAGGTCGTTTCGGGCGGTCAGACCATGAATCCGTCCACCGACGATATTCTCAATGCGATCGAGGCAACCCCCGCGAAAGTGGTTTACGTTTTGCCGAATAATAAAAACATCATTCTCGCAGCGGAGCAAGCCGTTCCGCTCGCAGATCGCACCGTTCACGTCCTCCCCACCCGCACGATTCCGCAAGGCGTTTCCGCCATGTTAAATTTCGATCCGGATGCGGCGGTTCAGGACAATCTCAACGCCATGATGAAAGCCGCTGACAACGTATCGTCCGGTTCCATCACCTTTGCCGCGCGTGACAGCGATTACGAAAATCGCGCCATCAAGGAAGGTGACATTTTAGCGTTGGATAACGGTAAGCTTTCCTTTACCGATTCTTCCGTTGATCACGCTGTCGTTAAGCTGACCAAGAACATGGCGGCTGCACGCCGCTCTGCCGGTAAAGACGTCGCGTTTGTTACGCTGATGTATGGCGAAGGCACCACCGAAGAGGCGGCAAACGCTGCCAAAGATGCGATTGCCGCCAAACTCGGAAACGACGTGGAAATCACCGTGCTTGCCGGCGGTCAACCCGTCTACTATTATTTCATTTCGATCGAGTAATCATAACTATGCACAGCCGATGGCAACCTTGCGGTTGCCATCGGCTATTTCTCAAAAAGGAGGGATTTTCATGCTGACAATCGAAACACCGATCCAGTATCTTAAAGGCGTCGGCGAAAAGCGCGCCGAACAACTGAATAAATTGGGTATTCGCACGGTCGGTGATCTTCTCTCCCATTTTCCGCGTCAATATGAGGACTGGTCCACCGTCACACCGATCGCCTCGGCACCGCGCGACGTTCCGTGTTGTATCCGTGCCACCGCGATGGCGGCGCCGCTTGAACGCCGCATCCGAAAAGGTCTCTCCCTTTACACCTTTTCCGCAGTAGACGCCTCCGGCGTAATACGTGTCACCTTGTTTAACAACAAGTACGCCGCTGCAAAAATTGAAGCCGGAAAACAATACCTGTTTTTCGGCACGGTCTCCGGTTCGCTCAATTCACCCGAGGTATCCTCTCCGCTGATCGAACCGGCAGAAACCGGTACGCGTATCCGTCCCATCTATCCGTTAACGGCAGGCATCACTTCGCGGTATTTGGAAAAACTGGTCGGTACGGCACTTTTAACCTTAGACAAGGCGTTGGACACCGATCCTTTGCCGCACGCCTTGCGGCAACAGCATCGGTTGTGTACGTATCGCTATGCGTTGGAAAATATCCATTTTCCCGCCGATCACGATGCTTTGGCGATTGCACGCCGCCGCCTCATTTTTGAGGAACTGTTTATTCTGCAATTAGGATTATTAGGGCTCAAAAACCCAAATAAAACGAAAACCTCCATCATCATCGAAAATGATTACACCGTTGATTTTGCCGAGCATCTCCCCTTTACGATGACCGGTGCACAACAGCGTGCCGTTGCCGACGCTATACGTGATATGCGTCAACCGACACCGATGAATCGTTTATTACACGGTGACGTCGGAAGCGGCAAGACCGCTGTTGCCGCCTGCCTTATGTATACCGTTATTCGCAACGGCTACCAATGCGTGATGATGGCACCCACCGAGGTCCTCGCACAACAGCATTACCGGTCGCTTTGCCGCATGTTCCGTCACGATCCGAATATTTGCGTTGGGCTGCTGACCGGTTCCATGACCAAAAAGCAAAAAGACCTTATCCGCAGTGACGTTGAAAACGGGAGCTGTCACTTATTAGTGGGTACTCACGCGCTTTTATCGGACACCGTTCAGTTCTCACGTTTAGGACTGGTCATTACGGATGAACAGCACCGTTTCGGTGTGCGTCAGCGTTCCGCGCTGACCGCCAAGGGCGAGCACCCCCATTTACTTGTTATGTCTGCCACCCCCATTCCCCGCACGTTAGCGCTCATCGTCTACGGTGATCTGGATATTTCCGTATTGGATGAATTGCCCGCCGGCCGCACCCCGATCGAAACGTATGCGGTCGGCACCGTTAAACGCGCCCGCGCCTACGGTTACGTTCGTAAATTTTTGGATAAAGGTCGGCAAGCGTACGTGGTTTGCCCGCTGGTGGAAGAAGGCGAAACCGATCTGGTAGCGGCTGAAGCGTATGCCAAGGAACTGGCAGAGGGGCCGTTTAAGGGGTACTCACTCGGCTTACTGCACGGCAAAATGAAACCGCGTGAAAAAGAACAGATCATGACAGACTTTGCCGAAAATCGCATTTCCGTTTTGGTTTCTACCACGGTTGTCGAAGTCGGCATGGACGTTCCCAATGCCGTATTGATGGTGATTGAAAACGCCGAACGCTTCGGCTTGGCACAATTACATCAGCTTCGCGGCCGTGTCGGACGCGGTCGGCACGCTTCGACTTGTATCCTCATTTCGGATGCGCAAAACGAAGAAGCCGTCCGTCGCCTGAAAGTTATGTGTGAAACGACCGATGGCTTCCGCATTGCCGACGAAGACTTAAAGCTGCGCGGTCCCGGTGACTTCTTCGGTAACCGCCAGCACGGGTTGCCGGAAATGAAGATTGCGGATTTCCTGTCCGATATGACGCTGTTGCGAGAAGCACAAAACGCAGCACGGGCGGTTTACGTCGCTGACCCCGCACTCGACCGTCCGGAGCATAACCACTTACAAACGGCGGTGCACAATTTATTTGAACGCACCGGCGGCCAAGGACTTAACTAAAACGAACCGTGTAAGCAGTGCTTACACGGTTCGTTTTTTACAGTTCATCCAACGTCAATTCATAGGTCGGCAGGAATTCTTCCAGGAAACAGTCCACGGCGGGAATCTTTAGCTCACGCAAGGCATGTTCGGTGGATTGCCGTGCCATAACAAATTCACGGTTTCCCTGCTTGATCTCCTCAATACACTTGATCAATGCCGCCAACTTATCGGCGGCCTTAACGATGCGCAATTCTTCACAAAACGTTTGCTTATCGGGCAATAACCAACGGCTGTATTCCGCTTTCAGATCCTCCGGCAACAGCATCAACAACTTATTCGTCGACACCGTTTCCACCTGCCGATACGCCTCCCGAATGACGGGGTTGTCGTATTTCACAGGCGTCGGAAGATCACCGGTTAAGATTTCGGGCGCATCGTGATAGATGCTGAACATCACACACGCCTGCACATCCACCGTACCGCCGAAACGACGATTCTGCAAAAGCGCCAATGCGTGCGCCAACACGGCAACGTCATGCGAATGTTCACAGATATTCTCGGTGCGGGTGTTTCTCATCAGCGCCCAGCGATTAATATATTTCATGCGGGACAGCATGGCAAAAAACGAATGTTTCACAGTATCAACTCCAGTTTTTCCATTATACCGTGTTTTTGTAAACTTTGCAAGACGTGAATAAACAAGAAAACGATTTCCCATACTAATGCCAAGAAAGGAAGGAATTGTATGAACCGTGATACCGCATGTTTACTAAAGGAATGTAATTCGGGCTGTAAAAGCGCCACCAACAGCATGGAACAAGTCATGCCGTTTTTAAAGGACAAGAACGACTTGAAACAGTTGATTGAAAAATACAACGAACGGCACATTAAGATAGGTGACGAATGTCACGCGTTGCTTAACAGTATGGACCTGGACGAAAAGGATCCGCCGATGATCGCCAAAGCCATGTCCTGGTTTTCCACCGAAATGAAACTGTTGATGGACGATACCGCCTCTCACATTGCGGGTCTGATGGTGGATGGCTGCGGTATGGGAATCAAATCGCTCAGCGGCTATCTGAACCAATACAAAAATGCCTCTGAAGACAGCCGACAACTCACCCGTAAGCTGATCGATCTTGAGCAGGAATTTATGCAAGATCTTTTGAAATTCGTATAAAGAACGCGCCCGCGGCCGCGGGCGCTTTCGGTTTATTTCAGCATAACAAACCCTAACTTTTTCATGGCTTTTCCAAGCGTGCGACCGGCAATGTGCGAGGCGCGCTCGGCACCGGTTTTCATGAGAGTTTCCAGCTGTGCTTTGTCCTTCATCAGTTCGGCAAAACGCTCTTGGATGGGTTTGAGTTCCAAGGCAACCGCCTCGCCGACGGCGGTTTTAAAGTCACCGTAACCCTTGCCGGTAAATTCATCCTCAATCGTTTCCAAGCTCTTACCGGTCACGGCGGAATAGATCTCCATCAGATTGTTAACGCCGTCCTTACCCGGAGCATACCGTACCTTTGCCTCGCTGTCGGTCACCGCGCGGCGGAACTTACGCATGATGGTATCCTCATCGTCTTTAAGAGAGATAAACGAATTTTGATTCTCATCCGACTTGGACATTTTCTTGGTCGGCTCCTGCAACGAACAAACGCGCGCCGCCGTCTTCATAATATACGGCTCCGGAATAGTAAAGGTATTGGCATACAGATTGTTAAAGCGGGTAGCGATGTCACGCGTTAACTCACAGTGCTGCTTTTGATCCGCGCCCACCGGCACCACGTCCGGCTGATACAAGAGAATATCCGCCGCCATCAATACGGGATAGGTAAACAAGCCGGCATTGATATTATCCGCATGCTTGGCAGATTTATCCTTAAACTGCGTCATACGCGACAACTCGCCGAACTGCGTATGGCACGCAAGCAGCCAGCTGAGCTGTGTATGCTCCGGCACCTGCGATTGCACGAACAACAGCGATTTATCCGGATCCAGACCGATCGCCAACAGCAAGGCAAACATCTCGTTCGTCTGCTGACGAAGCTTTGCCGGCTCCTGCCGAACGGTGATGGCATGCAGGTCGGCAACGGCATACGCGCACTCAAATTCTTCTTGCAAAAGCACCCAGTTGCGCAGCGCACCGAGATAGTTTCCCAGCGTCGGCGTGCCGGTAGATTGTATACAACTTAACGCGCGCCGTTTGCGCGGCGTTTCCAATACGGTTTGATTTTCCATATCATTTCGTACCCTTCAAAAAATCTTTTATATATAGTACCATACTTGCATTGACTTTTGCAACCAAAAATTGTAAAATAGATATATCTGTTTATATCATTCAGGAGGACTCGTATGACCGCTTTAGAGCAACTTGCGGAATTGTTATTCCCGAATGTGAATAAAACGCCTGAGGAGTATGAGGCATTGTATCCCCCGCGCACCTTGAAAGAAGGCGCTCGCGTGGTGCGTATTGCCCCCTCTCCCACCGGTTATTTGCATTTAGGGGTGCTGTTCACCGCTACTATCAACTATTTGACCGCTCGTTCCACCGACGGTGTGTTTTACTTCCGTTTGGAAGACACCGATAAAAAGCGTGAAGTCGACGGCGGTGCGGAGGATATTTTGGCCGGTTTACGCCAGTACGGCCTGCAAATTGACGAGGGCTATCAAGGTGTAGACGCTTCTATCGGCAACTACGGCCCGTACCGTCAGAGTGACCGTGCGGAGATCTATCACGCGTTTGTCAAAGCGCTCGTGTTGCAAGATCTGGCATATCCCTGCTTTTGCACACCGGACGAGCTTTCGGCTGTGCGCGAAAAGCAAGACGGTCAAAAACTGCGCACCGGTTATTACGGCGAGTTTGCCACCTGCCGTTCTCTCACGCCGGAACAAGCAATGGAAAAGATCCGCGCCGGACTTCCTTACGTGATGCGGTTGCGCTCTCCCGGTGACGAATCCCGCCGAATCAAGTTTGACGATATGATCAAAGGAACGATCGAGATCCCCGAAAACGATCAGGATATCGTCCTGCTCAAAACCGACGGTATCCCGACCTATCATTTTGCTCATGCGATCGACGATCATCTAATGCGCACCACCCACGTCATCCGCGGTGATGAGTGGATCGCCTCGGTTCCCACACACATTCAACTGTTCCGTGTCTTGGGCTTTAAACCGCCCAAATACGCACACGTCAGCCCGATCATGAAGGAAGAGGACGGCAGCAAACGCAAGCTGTCCAAGCGCAAGGATCCGGAAGCCGCCGTGCATTTCTACACCGAGCAAGGGTATCCGCCCGAAAGCGTTATGGAGTATCTGCACACCATCGCCAACAGCGATTACGAGGATTGGCGCCGCTGTAACGCGGACAAACCGCGCAGTGCTTTCCCCTTCAATCTCAAGAAAATGAGTGTTTCGGGCGCGTTGTTTGATTTGAACAAACTCAACGACGTCAGCAAAAACGTTATTGCGGGCATGACTGCACAAGAGGTCACCGATGCAGTGATCGCCTGGGCTCGCGACTATGCACCCGAGTGGTACGCGTTGCTTAGCAAGGACATTGCCTTTACAACCGGCTTGTTCAGTATTGATCGCGGCGGTGCAAAGCCGCGTAAGGATCTCGCCAAATGGAGCGACGTCCCCGCGTATGCCGAGTATTTCTTTAACGCACCGAGCGAATATCCGTGGCCCGAGAACCTTTCAACCGAGGATATTCGTGCCATTCTAAAGGCCTATCTGCCGGTGTACGACCCGACCGAGGATAAGCAAGCGTGGTTTGATACTATTAAAGCACTTTGCCCCGCCATCGGTTTCTGCCCGGAGGTCAAAGAATATAAAAAACAACCGGACGCGTACAAAGGCCACGCAGGCGACGTCAGCACGGTCATTCGTGTAGCCGTCACCGGTCGCCGCAACACACCGGATCTGTGCGGTATCATGAGCTTGCTCGGAAAAGATACCGTTGTCAAGCGACTGAACACAGCGTTAGAAACGCTGTAACTGCAGGAGGGGTATTCATGTCAGAAGAACGTATCAGTAATTTTATTCACGATATTATCGACGAGGAGTTAAAACCCGACGGCCGTTGTTACGGCATGCAGGTTCACACTCGTTTCCCGCCCGAACCGAACGGCTATCTGCACATTGGCCACGCCAAAGCCATCTGCATTGATTTCGGCACGGCTGAAAAATACGGCGGCATCTGCAACCTGCGTATGGACGATACGAATCCCACCAAGGAAGACGTCGAATACGTCGATGCCATTCAAGAGGATATTCATTGGCTGGGTTACGATTGGGACGATCGGTTCTATTACGCATCGGATTATTTTGAAACGATGTATGAAATCGCCGTATCGCTCATCAAACGCGGGCTTGCTTACGTGTGCGAGTTGTCACCGGAACAGATGCGCGAAAACCGCGGTGACCTCACCCACCCTGCTGTCAGCCCCTACCGTGACCGCCCCATAGAAGAAAGCTTGGATCTCTTCACGCGGATGCGTAACGGCGAGTTCCCGGACGGTGCCATGACACTTCGTGCCAGGATCGATCTTGCCAGCGGCAACTTCAACATGCGTGATCCGGTCATTTACCGTATTAACCATTCGCACCATCACCGTCAGGGTGATAAGTGGTGCATCTATCCGATGTACGACTTCGCTCATCCTCTGGAAGACGCTATTGAGGGTATCACCCATTCCCTCTGCTCGCTTGAGTTTGAGGATCACAGACCGCTCTATAACTGGTTCGTTGAGCACGCCGATCTTGAGGGGAATCCCCGTCAGATTGAGTTTGCACGTCTGAACATCAATTACACCGTGATGTCCAAACGCAAACTGCGTAAATTGGTGGAAGAAAACTACGTATCCGGTTGGGACGATCCCCGTATGCCCACCCTGCGCGGTCTGCGCCGCCGTGGGTATACGCCGGCTTCCGTTCGCAACTTTATCGAGCGTGTGGGTGTTGCCAAGGTGCCCAGCACTGTGGAGATCGCGCTTTTGGAGCACTGCTTGCGTGAAGACCTTAACGAGAATGCCACCCGCGCTATGGCGGTGTTGCATCCGGTGAAGTTGACGCTAACGAACTACCCCGAGGATCAGTCAGAGGTCTTCCAAATGGAAAACCATCCGTATTACCCCGAACGCGGCACGCACGACGTGTCCTTCTCCCGCACCTTGTGGGTAGAGCGCGACGACTTTATGGAGGAACCGGTAAAGGGTTATTTCCGTCTGTTCCCCGGCAATGAGGTTCGTTTGAAATCGGCCTACGTCGTCCGTTGCACCGGCTGTGTGAAAGACGACGACGGCAACGTTGTAGAGATCCTTGCTACCTATGATCCCGAGACCAAAGGCGGTAACACACCGGATGGTCGTAAGGTCAAAGGCACCATCCATTGGGTCGATGCCGCCACCGCCAAGGATGCGGAAGTACGGTTGTACTCCTCCCTGTTCTTAGATGCCGAGCCCGAAGCCGGCGATCAAGATTTCTTAGAGGTGCTGAATCCAGATTCCCTCGAGAAATTGACCGACTGCAAAATTGAAGCCGGTATCCTGCCTGCCGAAGCACCGGCAGCATTCCAATTCCTGCGGCTCGGCTATTTCTGCATTGATAACGTGGACAGCACTGCCGAACATCCTGTGTTCAACCGCTCGGTATCGCTCAAAGACGGTTTTAACAAGAAATAAAATAACTCATAAAAAAGAGCTTGGAGATCACTCTCCAAGCTCTTTTCCGTTGCTTTCTAACGCAGTTGCCGTGATTACTGACTGCGCTTGGGATGCGCTTTTTATTAACCCACCAGCCACGCAAACGTTTTCACCCACCCGTAAACGGGTTAAGACGCAACTTACCTGTCCGCCTCCCTCTGACGAGGGAGGTGGCAAAACCGCAGGTTTTGACGGAGGGAGAGAAAAACCTCCGTCGCCAACGGCGACACCTTCTCACCACAAAAAAGACCTCGACGAAATTCGTCGAGGTCTTTTACTTTCTCGTCTGGCTTACGCCACCCAAACGCCGCCGGCGTTGATCCAGTAGTTACCGATCCAACAATTCGTTGCCATGGCGCCGCCATCATAGAAATAATACCACACGCCGCCGATCATCTGCCAACCGGTCTGCATAGCACCGCCCGCGTTCAGGTAGTACCACGCGCCGCCAAGCTGCAACCAACCCGTGTGCATCGCACCGCCGGCATTAAAGTAATA
>JAZNRA010000036.1:0-2061 GCA_045590415.1 Acutalibacteraceae bacterium
TTGAACAAGCCCATTTTTCACCTTTGACCACATGTTTGACCACTTGCGGAGATTTTTGATAAATTGAGGTATCCTTTTTGTATTGGTTTCTACAGACAAATTCTTATTTGTCTATTATTTTTCCATACCGCAAGAGTAGCATTGCTTAGATAACAATTCTTCGTTTTTAATACTGCTATATAATCTAAAGCCGCCGGCAAAGTTATACGCGTCAAAGCCGTTTTGCATTAATATACGAGTTGCAAGATAACTGCGCAAGCCACTTTGGCACATAACGTAGATTTTTTTAGATTTGTCAAGTTCGCCTAAACGCTCCCTTAAATCGTCAAGCGGAATATTGATAAAGCCGTCGGCTGCTCCGCGCATATATTCAAATGGGGTTCGAGTATCAAGAAAAATCACGTCATCTCTTTCTCTTAAAGACGGAATATCTTCATAATAAAACTGCTTTACTACACCGTTTTTGATGTTTTCGGGAACGAAGCCTGCCATATTCACGGGGTCTTTTGCAGAAGAATAAGGTGGAGCGTACGCCAGATCCAGATCCTTCAGCTCGTCAGCCCTTAGCCTCGCGCGGATCGCCGTAGCAATCACATCAATGCGCTTATCCACCCCATCGTAACCAATGATCTGTGCTCCTAAAATCTTAAAGCTCTCCTTTTCAAAAATCAACTTTAGCGTCATTGCCGTTGCGTTCGGGTAATAGCCTGCATGCGAATTTTGCGTTAAAATAACCTTTTCATATTCGTAGCCGCTTGCCTTAGCTTGCTGTTCGTTAATGCCCGTCGTTGCCACCGTCATATCAAAGAGCTTTATAACAGACGAACCTTGCGAGCCCTTATATTCGCTGTCAAGCCCACAAATATTATCGGCGGCGATGCGCCCATGCTTATTCGCAGGTCCTGCCAAGGAAATTAGCACGTCTTGCTCGGTGATAAAATGTTTTACTTGCACGGCATCTCCCACCGCGTAGATATCGGGAACAGAGGTTTCCATTTTGCTGTTTACCTTGATTGCGCCTTTTACGCCAAGCTCTAAACCCGCCTTTTTCGCAAGGTTATTTTCAGGAACAACACCAACCGAAACCACAGCCATATCAGCACTGATTTGCCCTCCGTCGGTAAGTTCAAGCAAGACCTTGTCGCCTGTAACACTCATTTTTTCAGCGCTGCTGTTCAGTAATAGCTGTACACCTCTGGAACGGAATATTGCATGGATTAACGACGCCATATCACAGTCAACAGTCGGCAAAAGATGCTCGCCGCGCTGAACAATAGTCGTTTTAACCCCAAGTCTGATAAGATTTTCCGCCATTTCAAGACCAATAAATCCACCACCGATAACAACTGACGTTTTAGGGTGTTTTTGTTCTATAAAGGCACGAATTTTAAGCGTATCTTCTACGGTGCGAAGTGTAAAAGTCCTTTCGTTTTCAGTATAGAAATCGGGCAAAATCGGTTTTGCACCGGGTGATAAAATTAGTTTATCGTAGGTTTCAGTAAAACTCGTTCCTGCTTTTAGGTCAGTTACGTGGACGGTTTTATTTTGCACGTCGATATCGGTTACTTCGTGATTAACTTTAGCGATTATTCTAAAACGGCAGCAGAAACTTTCGGGAGTTTGAAGTGTCAAATCTTCTTTATCTTCAATAACACCTCCGATATAATACGGCAAACCACAGTTTGCGTATGAAATAAAGCCCGAACGCTCAAAAATAATAATTTCTGCGTGTTCGTTGAGTCTTCTTATTCTTGCTGCGGCAGTTGCACCACCTGCAACCCCACCCACGATTACAATTTTCATTTTACCCTCCGATAAAGGCGTTTTAATTTTTTTAGTTGTGATGGCAACTTCCCTTTCCACAACCGTGTTCACCACAAGTGTGCGCACCGTCACCGTGTTCATGGTCGTGGTGAGAACATCTAACGTTGGGATTAAATTCTAGTTCGTTTTTCAAAAATGCTTCTACTGCGCTGTCGCAATCGCCAAGTCGGATCGTAGCCATGTCGTTCTGTGAGCCAAGGAGTTGAAAGGCAGAGTTGTCTTCCTAAGCCCGCTTGG
>JAZNRA010000037.1:0-2495 GCA_045590415.1 Acutalibacteraceae bacterium
GCCCCGTTTGGCGGGCATCTGATCCGCGCGCAGATAGGTGCTGATACTGCCGTCGGTCTCCACGATGGCGGTATCCACTTCCTGCCAGTCAAAAATACCCTGACTGCGGAGATTTTCGGTCAGGTCCTCCACCGTCAGCCGCAGCTGCCGCAGTGCTTTTTGCGAGAGCTTGCCGTCGTGGATAAGCACCACGGGATTCCCGCTGATGAGTCGGGATAAGCCGTTGCTTTTCATCATCAGGGCAGACAAAATAAGCTCCAGCGACACCAGTACCGCGATGGGAATCAGCCCCGATAACAGCGGCGCGCCGCTTTCCTGCATCGGCACCGAGGCGAGATCGGAGATGAGTAGGGTGACGACCAATTCAATGGGTTGCAGTTCGCCTAATTGCCGTTTTCCCGTAACACGCAGTGCCGCGATCAAAAACAGATAAATGATCGCGGTACGGATCGCCGTAATTGCCATCTGCATCACCTCTTTTGCAGTATGGGCAGGTTTAAAGCGGAATATTCCGCCCATACTTTCCTTGGTGATGACGATGACGAAACCGAACACACCGCTGACGGCGGTGCTATCCGACAATCTTAAGACGTTGCGAAACACGTTTGACGTCAGTTCCGATCTGGTGATCCGCGAGATCAGCGTGGCGGGCTTTTCGGCGGCGGTGGTCAGCATTGAGGGCATGGTCGATCGTCACATGATGACCGACGCGGTACTGTTACCGCTGTCCCGCATGCCGCACACGTACAAAACGGCGGACGACGCGATGCGCGATATTGAAAAAACGGTGCTCGGCTTTGTGGATCTGCTCAAAGCCGACACGATCGAGCAACTTTCGGAGCTGATCGTTTCCGGCTTTGCGGCGGTATTGCTCGACGGGGTAGACCGCGCGGTGCTCGGCGGTCTGCAGGCGTTCGTGATACGCTCGGTGTCCGAGCCGTCTACCGAGGTAGGGGTGCGCGGCTCCCGAGAGGGGTTTACCGAGGCGATCCGTATCAACATCTCCATGATCCGCCGCCGCTTAAAAACACCGCACCTCACGTTCGAAATGCTCACCGTCGGCGACGAGAGCAAAACCGCCGTGTGCCTGTGCTACATGCGCGGGCGGGTATCCGATCGCCTGCTGTCCGATGTGCGCAAACGGATCCGAAACTGCCCGCTTGACATCGTACTGGAATCGGGCTACCTGCAACCGTTTCTGGAGGGGAAACGGCGCTCACTCTTTACGGGTGTGGACGTGACCGAGCGTCCCGACACGCTGTGCGGCAAGGTCGCGGAGGGGCGCATCGGTGTGCTCGTGGACGGCACGCCGTTTGTTTTGGTGGTGCCGTATCTGTTTGCCGAGCATTTCCAGTCCATGGACGATTACACCCAGCACCCCGTGTACGCAAGCTTTATCCGTCTGATCAAATACGTTTCGTTTCTCATCAGCTTACTGTTACCGGGCCTGTACGTGGCGATCGGTACGCACCATGCCGACATGCTGCCGAGTGAACTGCTCTTAACCTTTATCAATTCCGCGCGTTCCACGCCGTTTCCGCTCGTGGCGGAAGCCCTCCTCATCCACTTTCTCTTTGAGATCATGCGGGAGGCGGGGCTTCGCTTCCCGAAATCCGTCGGACACGCGGTCAGCATCGTCGGCGCGCTGGTGATCGGCGAATCGGTGGTGCGCGCGGGACTCGTCGGTGCACCGATGGTCATCGTGGTGGCACTCACGTCGATCAGCGCGTTCGTTATTCCCGGCTTATACGGCAGTATCGCGGTGCTCCGATTTGCGTTTATCCTTCTCGGCGGCGCGCTCGGCCTGTACGGCGTGATACTCGGCGCGTTGCTGCTGCTTTGCAGTTTGGTGAGCGTGGACGTCGATACCATCCCCGTCACCGCCCCCATCACGCCGTTCAGTTTGAAAGCCATGCGTGACGTGTTCATCCGTTCGGATTGGCGGCGGCTGTCCCAAAACAGCTTTCGCGTACAAAACGTGGCGGGCTCCGAGATCAAAGACGGGGAGGAGGAAATACCGCAATGATAACAGGGAACCGCATCGGCGGTACGCAGTTTTTATGGTTGCTCTTGGCAGGACGGCTTTCCAGCTGCCTGCTCCTACCGTCCGACAGCTTGCACGCCCTTACCGTCCCCGATCTTGTAGCGGTCACGGCACTCAATGCGCTTTTCCTCTTACTGCTCATCCTGCCGACCGTGCTCTTATTGCGACGCGGCATTTCAAGCCGAATCGTAAGCTTCTGGTATTTACTTGTCAGTTTGTTCGTCTTGTACCTCGATATGCTGCAATTCCGTGACTTTGCCGAGAAAACGGTCAACGCCGACTTTTCCGTAACGTTGCTCACCGTTGCGCTCATCGCGGTGGGATTTGCGGCGGCGCTGTACGGCGTGCAGGCGCTCGGCCGCACCGTCGCCGTGGCGGCGGTTTCGGGAATCGTTTTGCTGTTGCTGTTCGGCGCTTTGCTCATTCCGCAGATCGAAGCGGTCAATTTTCC
>JAZNRA010000038.1:0-4502 GCA_045590415.1 Acutalibacteraceae bacterium
CGCCGTGTAGCGCTCTACGGCATTGACGCGCTCGTGGCACAAAAGAAAGCCGACAAAGCCGACGTCGGCAAAAAAGATTTCACGGTTGAGAGTGCCCGTCTGTCAGAAGAATTGTTCCAGCAGATCACCTTTTTGGGTTACCTCAAAGAAATGGCTGCCGCATACGGTTACGATATCAGCCGTCCTGCTGCCAACGCGCGCGAAGCCATCCAATGGACGTACTTTGCGTATCTCGGTGCCATCAAAGAACAAAACGGCGCCGCCATGTCGCTCGGCCGCGTGAGCACGTTCTTTGATATTTACATTCAGCGCGATCTGCAAAACGGCACGCTTACCGAGGAGGGCGCGCAGGAACTCATGGACGATTTCGTCATGAAACTGCGTATGGCGCGGCATCTGCGCACCCCCGAGTATAACGAGCTGTTCGGCGGCGATCCGATGTGGATCACCGAAGCGCTCGGCGGTGTCGGCGAGGACGGCCGTTCGCTCGTCACCAAAAACACGTTCCGTATGCTGCACACGCTGTACACGCTCGGCTCGGCGCCCGAGCCCAACCTAACGGTGCTGTGGTCCAAGGAATTGCCCGCGGCGTTTAAGCGCTACTGCGCCAAGGTCTCCAAGGATACCGATTCCATTCAGTACGAAAGCGACGATCTCATGCGCCCGCTGTACGGCGACGATTACGCCATCGCCTGCTGTGTTTCCGCCATGAAGATCGGCAAACAGATGCAGTTCTTCGGCGCGCGGTGCAACCTTGCCAAGCTGTTACTCATCGCCATCAACGGCGGTTACGATACCACCTCCGGCATGAAGATCGGCCCGCAGATGCCGGTGCTGGAATCCTTGGATTACGAGTCCGTGATGGAGCGGTATAAGATCTACACCACGTGGCTCGCGAAGCTCTACGTCAACACCATGAACATCATTCATTACATGCACGACAAGTACGCGTATGAAAAGATCCAGATGGCGCTTCACGATACCGACGTGCATCGGTTTATGGCGTTCGGTATTGCGGGACTGTCGGTGGTGACCGACTCGTTCAGCGCCATCAAGCACACCACCGTCACGCCGATCAAGGATGAAAACGGCTATATCGTGAACTTTGAACGCGACGGCGATTTCCCGAAATTCGGTAACGACGACGATCGCGTTGATCAGATCGCGCAGGAATTGACGCACGATTTTATTGTGAAATTGCGTCATGCTAAAACGTACCGTGAGGCGGAGCATACCCTCTCGGTGCTCACCATCACCTCCAACGTGATGTACGGCAAGCATACCGGTGCCACCCCCGACGGCAGACCTGCTGCCGCGCCGTTCGCACCGGGCGCGAATCCCTTGCATAACCGCGAGGAAAACGGCGCGCTCGCGTCGCTTAACTCCGTGGCAAAGATCAGTTATGACGATTGCCGCGACGGTGTGTCCAACACCTTCTCCATCACGCCCGAAGCACTCGGCAGAACGGACGATGAGCGTATTGATAATCTCGTCACCATTTTGGACGGGTATTTTGCCAAGGGCGCACATCACATCAACGTCAACGTGATGAACCGTGAAACCCTGCTCAAAGCGTACGAGCATCCCGAGGATTACCCGAATCTCACCATTCGCGTGTCCGGCTATGCGGTGCATTTCCATAAACTCTCCCGCGAGCAACAGCGCGAGGTCATCAACCGCACGTTCCACGGTGCATTGTGATATGACGGGACGGATTCATTCCATCCAGTCGCTCGGCACGGTGGACGGCCCCGGCGTGCGCTTTGTCGCGTTTTTATCGGGGTGTCCCCTGCGTTGCGGGTGCTGTCACAACCCCGATACGTGGGATCCGATAAGCGGCACGGACTATACCGCCGCCGCGCTGGTGAAAAAGGCAGAGCACTTCCGCGAGTATTTTGGGGATGCGGGCGGCATCACACTGTCGGGCGGTGAGCCGCTGATGCAGGCGGCGTTTGCCGCCGAGGTGTTTCGCCTGTGCCGTGAGCGCGGCATCAACACCTGCCTTGATACCTCGGGCGCTGTGTTAAACGACGACGTGCGCCGTCTGCTTTCGCACTGCGACCGCGTGTTGCTTGACGTTAAATACACCGACGACGCGCTCTACCGCCGTCACGTGGGCATGCCGCTTCAAACGGCGCTGGATTTTCTCAAGGAGTTAAACGGGCGAAAGCTCCCCACCACCATTCGGCAGGTGGTGATCCCCACCATCAACGACACGGAGGAGAATTACACCGCCCTGCGGCAGATCGCCCGCGCGCACCCGTGTGTTGACCGTATTGAATTGCTCCCGTTTCGGAAGATCTGTCAGGTGAAATACGACGAGATGAAGCTTGCCTTCCCCTTTGCCGACATCCCCGAAGCCGATCCGAGGGCGGTGCGGAAGCGGGAGATATTACTGAACACATAAAGAAGCGCCACCCTTGGGGGTGGCGCTTCTTCATGTCTTTTATTCTTCCGTTTTGGTTTTGGAGTTTTTGACGAGGGCACCGATCACCATAATGACCGCGAACACGACGAGATAGAACAGAACGGGGAATTTGAATTCGCCCGCTTCTTTCGCCGCCAAATACTGAGTGATGCCGTGTGCGTACACGGCGGCGAACACCATAAAGGCGCAGGCGAGTATCGCCAGGATCGGCAACAGGAAGCGTTTGACAAAGCCGAGTTCCTTTTCTTTCACCATCCAACGGATGAAGATCGGAATGTACAGTGCGTAGATCGTAACGATGGGAAGCTCGGACGAGTCAAAGTTGAAATAGCCGAACCAGCCGTCGGTGAGGTTGGCTCCGTAGAAATACACCAACCAAGCGGCGGTGATGAACACACCCCAGACGGCGGAGTTGGTCACCATGTTCGTGTGAGGATCGATCCGGCGGAACATCGCTTGCCCGGGTCCCTCGCCACGGGTTGCTATCGCATACATGCCGCGCGTGACGGCGACCATCAGGCCGTTGAGTGTACCGAGGCACGAAATCACGATAAAAGCGTTCAAGATCGTACCGCCGACCGTACCGAAAATATTGGTGAACGCCGTGGTGGCGCCATCGTTCATCAGCACCTCGTTGGTTGCGCCGCCCGCGACGCCGATATAGTAAAATACATAGGCCGCAACAACGATAAGCGAACCGATCACCAGAGCAATCGGCAGGTTCTTCTTGGCGTTTTTCAGTTCGGCATTGATGGAGGTCGCCACGATCCAGCCCTCATAGGCGAAGACGGTGGCAACCACCGCCGCGAACAAACCGCCGCCGGTACCGCCGATCGCTTCCGTTACAACCGTATTAAAATTTTGGGGAAGCGTGCCGTTGAGCAATCCGACCGCCGTGCCGACAATTGCCATCAACGCGATGGGAATCAATTTGATAACCGTGGCGCTGATCTGGAACTTACCCGCCAGTTTCGGGGACAGCGCATTCATCATATACGAAGCGACCAGGAAGAACCCCGCAAGCACCAACACCTCGGCGCTGTCGGGCGTCCAGCCGAACAGCTCACCGAAATACCGCGCGGATACCCATGCCAGCACCGAAGTCATTGCAGGGTAATAGATGTTGACCAAAAACCACGCGAGATAATACGCATACGATTTGCCGCAGGTGGCTTCGGCATAATCCACCACACCGCTCACCTTTTCGTATTTGGTTGCCATCGCCGCAAATTGTAACGAGCAGATGATCATCAACGCACCGGTGATGACCCATGCCAAAATGCCGATCGGCATATTACCGCCGGTCGCAACCAAGACGTTTTGCGCTTTGAAAAAGACACCGGAACCAATGACGGTTCCCACCACCATGCAAATAGCGGTCGGCAGACCGTACCGTTTTTCGAGTTTTTCCATCGTTTTAAGCCCCTTTCGTTTGGATGTCAAAAACATTATAGCAGAGAAGGGAAAATTAGTAAAGAAAAATTGAGGTCCTATATAATTCGCGGAATTTTCCATTTTAAGTCTTGCAAAACGAAGGAAAACAGTGTACAATAACAAAGGTTCGTATCCGCCCGTGGCGAAGCTGGATATCGCAGTGGATTCCGATTCCAAAGGCCGGGGGTTCGAATCCCTCCGGGCGGGCCAGAAAAGAAACACCCTTTGTCTACCGACAAAGGGTGTTTCTTTTCAACTAAATCCGTCCTTTCGGACGGGATAAATCCCGCTTTTGTGGGATGAAATCACTTCGTGATGAAATCCGACTTCGTCGGGAGATAAGGACGGATTTAATTTCATCTGCGAAGCAGATTTCATCCGAGTTTACTCGGATTTCATCGCGCTTTGCGCGATTTCATTGAAATATCCGAGCATTTACGATATAATCAGTTAACAAATAAGAATATGTTGCACACATCTTTATTGCAGAGGAAAGGTAATAATAATGAAATTATTATTTATGATCGGTAATGCCGCTGTCGGTAAAATGACTGTTGGGCAGGAACTTATGAAGCTCACAGGATTGAGGTTATTTCACAATCATATGACCATCGAACCCGTAATAGAAATCTTTGGTCAA
>JAZNRA010000039.1:0-9869 GCA_045590415.1 Acutalibacteraceae bacterium
TGCTCTCCCGTCAGGTTGGCGTTCCCTACATCGTTGTTTTCATGAACAAATGTGACCAGGTTGACGATCCCGAGTTGCTCGAGCTCGTCGAAATGGAAATCCGCGAACTCCTCAACGAGTACGAGTTCCCGGGCGACGACACCCCGATCATCAAGGGCTCCGCTCTGGTGGCTCTGGAGTGCGCTTCCAACGACGCTTCCGCTGCTGAGTATGCTCCGATCCTCGAGCTCATGGAGAACGTGGACAGCTACATCCCGTCCCCTGAGCGTGACGCTGACAAACCCTTCCTGATGCCTGTTGAAGACGTCTTCACCATCACCGGTCGTGGTACTGTTGCTACCGGCCGTGTGGAGCGTGGCCAGCTGAACATGTCCGATGAAGTTGAAATCATCGGTTTGACCGAAGAGCGTGCGAAGACCGTTGTTACCGGTATCGAAATGTTCCGTAAACTCCTCGACTACGCTGAGGCCGGCGATAACATCGGCGCTCTGTTGCGTGGTATTCAGAGAACGGACATCGAGCGTGGCCAGGTTCTCTGCAAACCCGGCTCCATCAACCCGCACACCAAGTTCCATGGCCAGGTTTATGTCCTGTCCAAGGACGAAGGCGGCCGTCACACCCCGTTCTTCAACAACTATCGTCCTCAGTTCTATTTCCGTACCACCGACGTTACCGGTGTTATCTCCCTGCCCGCCGGCACCGAGATGTGCATGCCCGGTGACAACGTCGAGATGGACGTTGAGCTGATCACCCCCATCGCTATCGAAGAGGGTCTGCGTTTCGCTATCCGCGAAGGCGGCCGTACTGTCGGTTCCGGTGTTGTTACCGCGATCAACGGCTAATCCCGTTATCTTGTAACAAAATCAAACGGCACACTCAGTTGAGTGCGCCGTTTTTTTGTTTCGATTTGTTTCTGCGACGACTTTGTTGAAAGGGGGTGGCAATACGCCACCCCGTAACGTTAACGTAGCGGCTCGCCTTTAAGATTACGCAAGATTAATAACGGTTTTCCCTTGTTTCTCAGCGAGCACTTTAAACTTTGCGGCACCGCCACTCGGTGAGTGAACATATGTGATGACGAATTGACTTCTATCAAGCATCCAACGATTTCTCCACAAGATGGCAAATCGTTTCGGCACAGATTCAATACCGACGGGATAAAGGGAGTTTTCTTGATCATATATGTTCGGTGAAACAGGAAAATAAGCCAGCACGATAGTATAATTGATATGCGGATACCGCTGCTTCAGTTCTTTTAACGTATGCGCGACAAGCCGATCAAAATTACCGTGATTTCCCACGTAAAAGTGCGTAACCTCATGGTTTTCAATCAGGCGAATAATTTCCGCTTGCAATATCGGTACGACTTTTTCTGTTGCATCTGCATGCCCAAAGAAAGTACAGACAGCCATAACGTCTCCTTGTTGAAAAAAATGTTGCGTCATAATAGCGTCATTATACCACTATTTTTGTTGTGACGCAATAATGGCATTAAAATGATGTTATAATAGTATCGAAATGACGGAGGATGAACATGGACGACAAGTTATTGCGTTACACCTTGCGTGTGGATCGTGAGCTGTTTCGTAAGTTTCGGTATATTGCCGAGTCGGAAGGGCGTTCGGCAAACCGTGAAATTGAACAGTATCTCAAAAAGCGTGTAGCGCTATATGAGGAAAAGAACGGTGCAATTCCGAAGGATTAAAGAAAAATGGAAAAACGGCGTGTCCTGCAAAGGACACGCCGTTTTTTGTTTAATTGAATTTGGATCACGAGGGGTCTTTCCCTCCGCCTGCGGCTGCGGGCGGAGGGTATCCGCCCCTACGATATCGATTTAGTCTTATTGTTGAGGCGTGGAACAGAGTGGAGGATGCGGTGAGCCGTAGGGCGAACCTGTCCACACGAGCGTCGCAGGAACAAATCGAAATTAAACTTCGCGGGTGAGAGTGAAGGAGTATTTGTCGGTACGGTAATACGCGCTTTTATGCTCGATGCTTTGTCCTTGTTTATCGAGGATAACGGAATCAAGGACGAGCACCGCGGCGCCGACGGGGAGATTTAAGAGAGAAGCGATCTCCTCGGACGCATTCACCGCCAGGATCTGCTGACGGATATCACCGATCTCAATACCGACCAGCGCATATAAATCGAAAGTGGAAAACGGGATCCCGTCTTTTTCGAGGGACGTGGCCCGAGCGTACATCTTTTCGCCGAATTTCCCGCGAATGACCGACTGATACGTAACGATGGGATCACCTGCGGAAAATCCCGTTAAATGCAGATGAGATACGGTTTCGTCGTCCCAACCGTACAACAGCCGTTCACCGGCGGTGACGGGCTTCTGCTCGTATAGATCGATCTTGGTATATCCGTGATACCCCTTTCCCGACAGCATTTCGCTGAACGAGCGAATCTTCTTCAACGGTGAATCCAGTTTATTGGTGTTCACAAACGTTCCCTTGCCGTGAACGGGCGTGGTGAGCCCCACCGATTCCAGCAGATCCAATGCCTGACGGACGGTGATACGGCTGACCCCGAACTCCTCACACAGCATTTTTTCGGACGGGATCTTCGACCCTTTGGGATACACGCCCGAAACGATACGTTTTTCCAGAGAATCCTTTACCTGCATATACAAAGGCGTTTTAGCATCGTGCACGATCATAGTGATACCTCTTTTCGTGAGTAACTATCAATTCAGTATAGCACACGAATGCCAAAGACGCAAGTTATTCTGCCGAAAGGTGAGAGGGGTCGTGACGGTTTGCCCAAAAGCCCGTTATCATGACCGCACACGCGGCGAGTACGCCCGCGAACAGCGGGTCGAAGGGCAGCACGTCCCATAACCCGAACACGGCGACGGTGGCGGGTCCCATAATAATCGCCGTCATGACGAACGGAGGGCTGATTTTTTTCGGCAACCACAAGCCGCAGCACAGCGGCAAGAGTAAGGTCGCGCCGCGCAGTCCCATGGATAAAAAGGCGAACGAGAGGATCGTATCACCTAATTTTCCCGTTGAGAGCGCCGCAGCTGCCAGCAGCAGCACGACGATGCAGACGCGTTCGATCAAG
Source organism: Acutalibacteraceae bacterium (assembly GCA_045590415.1). Lineage (GTDB taxonomy): Bacteria > Bacillota > Clostridia > Oscillospirales > Acutalibacteraceae > RGIG3009. Next base: position 3,073 of record JAZNRA010000039.1, read on the forward strand.
GTGCCGCCAACCGATTTGAATTTCCGAAAGCGGGGCAGGATGTCGTTGCGGATCACGGCGGCGATTCCCGACGCCAGACCGGCACCCGTGCCGACCACCGCAATAAACAGAGTCCCCAATATGATACCGCCGACGAGCGGCGGAAAATACTCTAACACAAACGAGGTGAGCGCGGTTTTAGCGACGATGTCGGGATGCACCGAGCGCATATATAACCCGACCAAGATACCGCCGATGCCCACCGGAGGAATGATAAACGCACTGAGCAGAGCGCCTTTTTTGGCTTCCTTGGTACTGCTCGCCATGAAGATCGGCTGTGCGTAGGCCTGTGTGGTGACCACACCGAGTATGAGGGATAAACAAGCACCGAGATCCGTTCCGATACCTCGGGCGAACGGGCTGTGAAGGGGGAGCCCCGCGGACGCGGACAACTCGCCCGTAAGCGCAGTAAACCCGCCGATACCGCCTGTAAAAACCAGCACCAGCGCACCGCACGCCACCATGGTGGCGTATAGCAGAATCATTTTGAAGAGCCCCGTGACGGCGCTTCCTTTCGTGCCGCCGAACACGATATAGACGATCATAAAGGCGGCGCTGATAAGAAGGGAAAGCGTATGCGACAGCGTCGGCCAAAATACCGCGATGATGGCGGTGGCAGCGATGAGTTGGGAAATGATGTTGATGAAATTGCCTACAGAGGACAGTACGCTTGCGGTTATACCGCAACGTTCACCGTATTCGCGCCGCACGATCTCCGTCAGCGTACGGCAGTTGCTTTCACGAAAACGCTTGACGAACACGAGCGCCAGCACCAGACACGCGATACCGCCGCCCAGCGTAAACCACCAGGCGCTCATGCCGTAATGAAAGGCGAGCTGTGCCGTGCCGACGGTGGACGAGCCGCCCACCAGCGTGCCGGTGATCGCGCCGAACACGCCCCACGAGCGCATGCCTTTTTTCTGATTGACGAGTTTCCCCGAAAAGACGCTTAATAATACGATGACGGCAAGCGTGATGCCGATACCGATCAGATGTCCCGGTTCCAAGGTGAATGCCTCCCTGCGGTTTCTTGTCGTTATTGTATCACCAACAACGTGTTTTGGCAAATAAAAGCGGGGCGGCAGCGCGTTCACTGCCGCCCCTTAGGATTATTCTACGGGGATCTCAATATCATACAGCGGCGGGTACTGCTGGCAACCGAACACGTCGCCCTCGCCGAACGAGCCGGAGGGTTTCAGACGGTTGATGGTGAATTTGATCGCCAAGGCGGGATCAAATTCGACGAAAGCCGCGATACGGCTTTCGGGAATACCGTACAAACGGCAGACGGTTTCCTTGGTGAGCGCACCCGATTTTTTCACCAACTCATAGTTTTCTTTTTCACGGAAAATAATGTCGAAGGTGATGCGGTCGGTGCCCGCGTTCTTACTGCGAATGGTTTTTGCTAAATCAACCAATTTTTTCGTAGCCATCGTTATTCTCCAATCTCAATCATTGTAATGGGGAAGAGCTCCAGCGGATCGTCCACTTCCACGGTGTGGTCCATGGTCCAGGTGTAAGCGGGGGACATCTCCACGACCTCGTCCATGACGAATGCGGCGGTACCGGCGGTACCTTTGACTTCCGGCAGGCGAGCGTAGAAGATCTGACGCGTACCGACCAGTGCGACTTCCTCCGCCACTTCCTTGGTCTTGGCAACGCCTTCGACCACAACGAGCAGCTCGTGCGATTTGGTTTCCTTGACGGGCTCTAAATCGCCCATAACACCGTTTTTACCGAACACGCGGTAGCTTAACTCGTACCAGTCGTCGGGACGACGCTCTTTAACCTGCGATTTTGCCCACTCCAACACCTTGTCGATGTTCTTGATGGTGTACGGATCGCGGATACCCGCCATACCCATGTAACGGTAGCCGACAAAACCGGAGCCCTCCAGTTTTACCTTGACTCTGCCATCGATCGGCACGAACTCGGCACCGGTGATGCGGCAGGTCTTTTCGTCATACTGCTCGTATACGCAGTTGCTCATGTCCATCATGCCGCCCGCCACGTATTCATAATACGGGTTGGTGCGCTCGTACATAGCGTGACCTGCCACGGAAGCAGGGGTGCATCTCTGGAACGGAGCCATAGCGGTAACTTTGACATCGTCCTTGGTAACCGTACCGATAACGCTTTCTTTAGCGCCGTACGGCTCACAGCAGAACGAAGCACACTCGAGCACCTTGCCGGTGTAGTATGCCATGTTCTCCGGAATACCCTCGTAAATAGCGGGAGCCGCGAACACGCACGCGTCGGACGTACGGCCGCCGATGATGACGTCTGCGCCCATCTCCAACGCCTTGATGAACGGATGAACACCCGCCACGGCAACGATGCGCTCGGTCTTATCCAGCTCTTCGATGGTCAGATCGGTACGGCCGTCGAGGCCCTCAATCTTCTCGCCGTTGTTCATCTTGTTGCGGAGATACTCCTTGTCCACTTCGGAGTAGAAGTATGCCAGCTTGAACGGCGGCAGGTTGTGCTTTTTCGCCATGTCTTTGATGAAGCCGACGTACATATCCACGCGGCTGTTGGTGCCGGTGTCACCGGCCGAGCCGATGATCATCGGAACACCCTGCTCGCGCGCCTTGAGGAGCATCAACTCCAAGTCGTGATACTGGTGTGCCGGGTGGCTGGCGCACTTGTCAGCGCCCAGCGGCACGGGACCGATGTCGTCACTGCCGCTGTCGCAGCAATAATAATCGGGTTTGGTTGCGGCACCGAGATAGAAGCTCTCTTCCTTGGTCGGCGCAAAGCCCAAATGCCCGTTCGGGGAAATAATGCGAATGGAATCCTTTGCCATTTTGCCAATCTCCTTTTTTCGAAAACTTGATATAACTTGTTATATCAAGTAGAGTATACGCGTTTTATTTTGACTTGTCAATAGGAAATCTCTTGTTTTTATATATATCTTGAAAACGAGCGGCAGCAAAGGTATAATAGTCACAGGTGATTTATATGAAAATTGTAGTACCCGATTGGAAAACCGTTTCGATCGGTGATTTGGACGAAACGCTGCTGACGCGCTTTGGTGAGGTGATGTTTTACCCCTTGACCGCGCAAGAGGAGTTGGCAGCGCGCATTGCCGATGCGGAGGCGGTGCTGTGCAACAAGGCGCTGATGACCGCTGAGGTCATGGCGGCGGCGCCGAAGCTCAAATACATCGGTTTGTTTGCCACGGGATATAACAATATTGATTTAGACGCGGCGAGAGCGCGCGGGATCACGGTGTGCAACGCAGGTAGTTATTCCACCGACGCGGTGGCGCAACACACCTTTGCGCTGATTTTAGAGCTTGCCAACCGCGTGGCTGACTATAACGGTATGGTGCAGGCGGGCGGCTGGGTACACAGCGACGTGTTTTCACCGTTTCGGTATCCCATGACCGAGCTTGTCGGTAAAACGATTGGTGTTATCGGGTACGGGAATATCGCGAAAGCGGTGATCCGTATTGCCAAAGCGTTCGGTATGACAGTGTTGTGCCATACCCGTACCAAACGTGAAGCCGAGGGTGTACGGTTTGTGGAGTTTGAGGAGCTGCTTCGGCAGTCGGATATTGTATCGGTGCATTGTCCTTTGAATGAGCAGACACGGCACCTCTTTGACAGTCGCGCGTTTGAGAGCATGAAGGACGGCGCGTGGTTGATCAACACGGCACGCGGGCCGATCGTGGACGAGGCGGCGTTGCGTGCGGCGCTGGAATCCGACAAGCTCGGCGGTGCGGCGGTGGACGTGTTGCAAAGAGAGCCGATGAGGGCGGATTGCCCGTTGCTCGGTGTGAAAAATTGTTTCATTACGCCGCACGTAGCGTGGGCACCGCAGGTGACGCGCGCGCGGTTACTGGATTTGGTGTGCGAAAATTTGCAGGCGTATCTGGACGGTGCGCCGCAGAACGTGATTGTTTGAGGGGGAATCATGATGAATAAGACCGGATTTGGCTTTATGCGATTGCCGCGCACGGCGGATAATGAAATTGATATTGAGACACTAAACCGTATGGTGGATCGGTTTTTCGAGCTTGGCGGGGATTATTTTGATACCGCGTACACCTATTTGGAGGGTGAGAGCGAAAAAATGCTGCGCCGCACGGTGGTGGAGCGGTATCCGCGTGAAAACTTCCGCTTGGCGGATAAGCTGCCGGGGTACAAGGTGACGGCGCACGAACAATGCCGTGAGTTTTTTAACGAGCAACTCACGCGGTGCGGCGTTTCGTACTTTGACGTGTATTTACTGCATTTCCTCAATCCTCAAAACTACGAGATCGCGGAAAAATACGACGAGTTTGGCTTTTTGCGCGAGATCAAGGCATCGGGAGAGGCACGCAAGATCGGCTTTTCGTTCCACGGCAGTCCCGAACTGCTGGACACCATTTTAACGGCACACCCCGAGGTGGAGGTGGTGCTCTTACAGATCAATTATCTGGATTGGGACAGTGCCTCCATTCGTGCGCGCGAGCAATACGAAACGGCGGTACGCCACGGCAAAGAAGTGCTGATCATGGAGCCGGTTCGCGGCGGTCAGTTGGCAAACGTACCCGCTGAAGCCGAAAAACTCTTGCGTGACCTGCAACCCGAGGACAGCGTGCCGTCGTGGGCGATCCGTTTTGCGACGAACTTACCGCACGCATCGGTGGTGCTCAGCGGTATGAGCACCATGGAGCAGATCGAGGATAATTTGCGGGATTTTGCGCCGCTTAAAGCTGAGGAGCGCGCGGCGCTCGATACCTGTGCTACCATCATCCGCGCCGAAACGGCGGTGGCATGTACCGCGTGCGGGTACTGCGTGCCGCATTGCCCGAATCACATTCCGATCCCGTCGTTTTTTGCCTGTTACAACGAGGCGAAGCGCGAGCCGAAGGATACGTGGAAGGTGAAATACGAGTACGACCGTATGGCGGCGGCGAATGCCGCGGCATCGGCGTGTATCGTGTGTCACGCGTGCGAAAAGCATTGCCCGCAGAAACTCAAAATCGCGGATACCTTAAAAGACGTTGCCGCGACGTTTGAAAAGAACGAGTAAAAAGACCGCCCACATGCAAAAGCATGCGGGCGGATATTTTTTACGGATTGAGGGTTTCTTTTTTGTATTTGAGCGGCGTGGTGCCGGTCAACTCGGCAAACACCTTTCGAAAATAGTTTTCCGAGTGAAAACCGACCTCGCGGCTGATGGTGGAGATGGAATACTCGCTTCGCTCCAAAAATTCGATTGCCATATTGATGCGCACCGAGTTTAAAAAACTGACGGGTGACAACCCTAATACCCGTTGAAACAAATGATACAAGGTGGATTCGCTGACACAGCAGTTTTTGGCAAGCTCGGCTACGGAAAAGGGGCTGTTATAATTCGCCATGATATATTCCATTGCCGTTTGCAGGGTTTTATCGACCTCGACATCGGTTTGTTTTAATTTGACGATCACCGTCTGCAACAACTTGTAAAACCGTGAATACGCTTCCAGATTTTCGGTCTGTCCGCCCGAGAGAAGCTCCGTGATTTGCAGAATATCGTGTTTTACCGTGTCATCCACATAAAGCAGCTGCGGCTCGTATTTGAACGTTTCATAATGCATAAAGCAGCTGAGGTATAAGACCTCTATTTCAGGATCGCCATACCATTCCGAATAGCAACAAATGTTTTCGGGAATGAACACCACGTCACCCTCGGCGACCTTTAGCTTTTTGCCCAAATAGATGTAGGTGCCGCTTCCCCTTAGTATAATGCCGAATCGGGATTTGCGTTTGTTGCTGTTACCACGGCAAAAATGGTATTTCTGAAAAATGTGTTTTGAGGAAGAAAGCTCCGAAACGTAAATGTTCTCGTTCATGACACACACCCTCAAAATGCAGAATAGTTACTTTTTTTGCAGTATGACATATGGAAAGAAATTTGTCAAGGCACTATAATAAAATTGACCTAATAAAAAATTGGGAGGCGGAAAGTATGAGAAAAATCAGAATTGCACAAATCGGGATGAATCGTTACAGTCACGCACCGGATGTGTTTCACACATTGAGGATCCATCCCGAGCAGTTTGAGATTGCGGGATACGTGCTCGTAGAAGACGAGCGGGAGACCTGCGCCGCAAAGATCGAGAGCTTTTTTAAGGGATACAAAGAGCTGACACTTGAAGAAGTCTTAAACGATCCTACCATTGAAGCGGTTACCGTGGAGACGGATGAGATCCACCTGCTCAAATACGCGCAAATGGCGGCGGATGCCGGCAAGCATATCCACATGGAAAAGCCGGGCAGCCAAGATTTGGCGGCATTTGAAAAGTTGATTGAAACGATGAGAAAGAGCGGTAAAGTGTTCCACACCGGTTATATGTACCGCTATCATCCGTTGATCAAAAATGCGATTGAACGCGCCAAAGCGGGCGAGTTCGGCACGATCTACAGCGTGGAAGCCCACATGAGCCGTTTGGACAACAAAGCCGCCAGAGAGTGGTTCGGCACGTTCAAGGGCGGTATGATGTTCTATCTCGGTTGTCACTTGGTTGATCTCGTGATGCAGATTCAGGGGACACCGAAAAAGATCATTCCTCTTAACACGGTGACGGGTATTGATGATATTCACACCGAGGACTTGGGCTTTGCCGTGATGCAATACGACAATGCTGTGTCGGTTATCCGTATGGGCGGTACCGAGGTTGGCGGTTTTGACAGACGTCAGATCGTTATCTGTGGCTCAAAGGGAACGCTCGAGATCCGACCGATTGAGATTTTCAGATTTGAGTTGCCGGGGCGGTATATGAA
>JAZNRA010000040.1:0-5654 GCA_045590415.1 Acutalibacteraceae bacterium
GCACACAGCGTGCTTGAGAGCGTCTGCCTGGATAAGATGACCCTGCACGAGAAACAGCGCTTGTCCATCACCTTTGCAGAGCTCGTGTATAACGGTCAATGGTTCACCCCCCTGCGTGAAGCGCTCTCCGCGTTTGTGGACAAAACCCAAGAGCGTGTCACCGGTAAGGTGAAACTGAAACTCTACAAAGGCAATATGATCAACGCAGGCGTGTGGAGTCCCTATTCGCTGTACAGCGAGGAGATCGCTACCTTCGGTGAGAGCGATTACAATCAAAAGGATGCCGAGGGCTTTATCAACCTCTACGGTCTGCCGATCAAAGTGCAGGCAATGGTAGACGGCAAATAATCAGGAGGCGTGTAATATGCCTAAAATGTGGGCAGGAAGAACCGACGGCAACACGGAGAAGATCGCGGATGATTTTAATTCGTCCATTCGTTTTGACAGCCGCATGTATCGCCAGGATATCACGGGCAGCATGACGCACGCCGCCATGCTGGCAGCGCAAGGCATCATCACAAATGAAGATGCCGATCAGTTGATCGACGGTCTGTCGGGCATCTTAACCGATATTGACAGCGGCGCGCTTATGATCGACATGGAATGTGAGGACATTCACATGTTCGTCGAGCAGGTGTTGACCGAACGGCTGGGTGACGTCGGCAAAAAGCTGCACACCGCGCGCAGTCGGAACGATCAAGTGGCTTTGGACATTCGCTTGTATCTGCGTGATGAGATCGACGATATTTCGGCACTTATCAAGGCGTTGCTGACGGCGATCGTCACAAAAGCCGAGCAGTACAAGGCAACGATCATGCCCGGCTATACGCATTTACAACGCGCACAGCCGATCACCTTTGGCCATCATCTGATGGCGTATGCCATGATGCTGCTCCGCGATCTCGATCGGCTTAAAGATTGCCGCAAACGCATGAATCAGTCTCCCATCGGGTGCTGTGCGCTCGCGGGGACGACCTACGATACCGACCGTCGCTTTGAAGCGGAGCGGTTGGGCTTTGACGGCATTTGTCTGAACAGTTTAGACGGCGTATCCGACCGCGATTTCAGTGTGGAGCTTCTCGGCGCACTTTCGACGTTGATGGTGCACCTTTCCCGCTTTTCCGAGGAGATCATTCTGTGGTCAAGCTGGGAATTTAAGTTCATCGAACTGTCCGACGCCTACACTACCGGTTCCTCCATTATGCCGCAGAAGAAAAACCCCGATATGGCGGAACTTGTCCGCGGCAAGAGCGGCCGCGTATTCGGCGATCTGATGGGACTCTTAACCACGCTTAAAGGGTTGCCGCTTGCGTACAACAAGGATATGCAGGAGGATAAGGAAGGCGTGTTTGATGCCTGCGACACCGTGAAGATGTGCTTGCAGGTATTCAGCGGTATGATCGGGACGATGCGTGCCGACACCGCAAACATGAAATCAGCGGCGCAAAAGGGCTTTATCAACGCCACCGACCTTGCAGATTATTTGGTGAAAAAGGGATTGCCGTTCCGCAGCGCCTATAAGATCTCGGGACAACTGGTGGCTTTGTGTATTGAGAAGCACACCGTGCTTGAAGACCTGCCGCTTACCACCTACCGCTCGTTCAGCGAACTGTTTGAGGAAGATCTGTACCGAGCAATCGACCTTGACGTATGCGTGGAAAAACGCATTTCCGAGGGCGGTACCTCGCTTGCTTCCGTAGAAGCACAAATTGCCTACGTAAAAGGAATGTTAGCAGAATGACCACTGTATTTATCGATGGAAGCGCCGGCACCACCGGACTCCGTATTGCGGATCGGCTGGCGGCAAGAAACGATCTGGAGCTTATCACGCTTTCGGAAGAGAAACGAAAAGACACCGCCGCCCGCAAAGAGGCGATCAACAGCGCGGATATCGTGTTTTTGTGCTTACCGGACCCGGCGGCGATCGAAGCGGTATCTCTGACGGAAAACCCCGCTGTGAAGATCATTGACACCTCCACGGCGCACCGCACAAACCCTGAGTGGACTTACGGTATGCCGGAACTTTGCGGACAGCGTGAGCGCATCGCCGCATCGCACCGCATTGCCAATCCCGGATGCCATGCCAGTGGGTTTATCGCGTTGGTGGCACCGCTTGTCGAGCAGGGGCTACTCAAAGCAGATACCCCGCTTACCTGCTTCTCACTCACCGGATATTCCGGCGGCGGCAAAAAAATGATCGCCGAGTACGAAAGTGCCGACAGAAGCCCGCTTTTAAAAGCACCGCGGCAATATGCGCTGTCGCAGCAGCATAAGCATCTGAAAGAGATGATCGCCGTGTGCGGTCTTGAAACGGCTCCCGTGTTCTGCCCCATCGTGGCGGATTTTTACAGCGGTATGGAAGTGACCGTTCCGTTGTTCAAAAAAGACGTTATCGGAACGAAAGAGGATATTGAACAGCTGTACGCCTCGTACTACCGAAGCGGTCTCGTTCGTTTTGATAACGGCACCGATCCCGACGGTATGTTGTCGGCGGCCGCTTTCGCCGATCGCGACGACTTGCAGGTGTCGGTACAAGGAAACGAGGAGCGCATCTTGCTCACCGCGCGGTTTGATAATCTCGGTAAGGGTGCTTCGGGCGCGGCGATTCAAAACATGAACATCTTACTCGGCGTGGATGAAGCAACGGGTTTGAACGTGTAAAAAGAGGGTTAGTATGAAATTGATTTCGGGCGGCGTGTGCGCCGCAAAAGGGTATAAGGCAAACGGTATTCATTGCGGCATCCGCAAGAACCGCACCAAAAAAGACTTAGCGCTGATCGTCAGCGACGTGCCCGCTCACGCGGCAGCGGTGTATACCACCAACCTGGTGAAGGGTGCACCGCTGACCGTCACCAAAGAACATCTGGCAAACGGTACGGCACAGGCGATCATCTGTAACAGCGGTATCGCCAACACCTGCAACGCAGACGGCATTGATAAAGCCAACGCCATGTGCGAGTTGGTGTCCGGCGTCATCGGTGTGCCGGCAAACGACGTGGTCGTTGCCTCCACCGGTGTCATCGGGCAGCCGCTGAACTTGGAACCGATTGCCGAGCATATCAAAGAACTGGCAGACGGATTGTCCGAAAACGGCGGAGAGGCCGCTGCCGAAGCCATCATGACGACCGATACGGTCAAAAAGGAAATCGCCGTGGAATTTGAGCTTGGCGGTAAGGTGTGCCATATCGGCGGTATTGCCAAAGGAAGCGGTATGATCCATCCCAATATGGCAACCATGCTGGTGTTTATCACCTCGGACGTTGCCATCTCCCCCGCCATGCTGCAAAAAGCGTTGTCGGGCGATATTGCCAACACCTTTAATATGCTGAGCATTGACGGCGACACCTCCACCAACGATATGGTGACGGTGCTCGCAAACGGTCTTGCCGGCAACAACGAGATCACCGCTGAGGGCGAAGCGTTTGACACCTTCATGATGGCACTCAACACCGTCACGGTGAATTTGTGCCGCATCATCGCCGGTGACGGCGAAGGTGCCACCAAGCTGCTGGAGTGCAAGGTCAGCGGTGCCGATACCGAGCAAGCGGCAAAGCTTTCTGCCAAGAGCGTCATCTGCTCCAGCTTGCTGAAAGCCGCCATGTTCGGTGCAGATGCGAACTGGGGACGGATCTTGTGTGCCATCGGCTACAGCGGTGCCGACGTGGACGTGAACAAAGTAGACGTGTCGTTCCGCTCCGCGAAAGGCGAGATCGCCGTGTGCCGTGACGGCGCCGGTATTCCGTTCTCGGAAGAGATCGCCAAAGAAATTTTGCTGGAACACGATATTGAAATTCTTGTCAAGGTCGGCAACGGCCCGTACAGCGCTTGCGCGTGGGGCTGCGACCTGACTTACGATTACGTAAAGATCAACGGTGATTACCGTACTTAAAGGGGTTAGATACTATGTATGATACTATTTCCAACGCCGAACGCGCCGAGGTCTTGACCGCGGCGCTCCCCTATATTCGGCGGTACAACGGCGAGATCGTCGTAATAAAGTACGGCGGGAACGCCATGATCAACGAAGAACTGAAAAAAGAAGTCATGCAGGATATCGTTCTGCTGTGGCTGACGGGCGTCAAGGTCGTGCTCGTACACGGCGGCGGCCCCGAAATCAGCGATATGATGTCCCGTTTGGACAAAAAGCCCGAATTCGTTGACGGTCTGCGCGTAACGGACAAAGAAACCGTAGACATCGTGCAGATGGTGTTGGCAGGTAAAGTCAATAAGACCTTGGTGAATCTCTTGGAGATGACCGGCGGTAAGGCGATGGGTATTTCCGGTATCGACGGGCATCTCATTGAAGCCACTTTCAAGAATGAAAAGCTCGGCTTTGTCGGTGAGATCACCAACGTCAACATTGAGCCGGTAGTGGATCTGCTTGAAAAGGGGTATATCCCGGTCATCTCCACGTTGGCTTGTGACGAAGACGGCAACATTTACAACATCAACGGCGATACTGCCGCCGCGCATATTGCGGGTGCACTGGGTGCACAGCGCTTGATTATGATGACGGATATCGCGGGGATCCTTCGCGACAAAGACGATCCCTCAACGCTGATCCCCGAAGTCACCATTGAGGAAGCAAAAGAACTCTACACCACCGGCGTCATCTCCGGCGGCATGATCCCCAAGGTGGATTGCTGTATTGAAGCACTCAACCGCGGCGTCGATAACGTCATCATCATGGATGGCCGTATTCACCACTCTATTTTGATGGAACTCTTAACCGACGAGGGTGCCGGTACGATGGTAACGAAAGGTTAAAACGATATGAGCATCACTGAACTAGATAAAGAATACGTAGCCGGCACCTACGCGCGCTTTCCCGTGGAATTGGTTTCGGGAAAAGGCAGTATTGTGGTCGACTCACAAGGGAAAGAGTATATCGATCTCGGATCCGGTATCGGGGTCACCTGCTTCGGCATTGCCGACGATGAGTGGACAGCGGCGGTTGCCACACAAGCGGCAACGTTGCAACACACTTCGAATTTGTATTACACCAAACCGTGTACAGAGTTAGCACAACTGCTTTGCGAACGCACCGGTATGAAAAAAGTGTTTTTCTCGAATTCCGGTGCGGAAGCCAACGAGTGCGCGATCAAGGTCGCACGAAAATATGCCGCCGAGAAAAAAGGTGCGGAATACGCAACCGTTATCACGCTCAAAAACAGTTTCCACGGCAGAACGCTGACGACGCTCGCGGCCACGGGTCAGGATCATTTTCACGAACTGTTTAATCCGTTGACCCCCGGTTTTGCGCACGTGGCGGCCGAGGATTTGGAAACGCTTACGCGCATGGTAGCGGAAAACCCCACCGCGGCGATCATGATCGAGTGTGTTCAGGGCGAGGGCGGTGTGATCGCGCTCAGCCATGAATTCGTGACGGGTGCCGCCAAATTGGCAGCGGAACACGATATTCCGTTGATCGTGGACGAGGTGCAGACGGGTAACGGCCGCACGGGCACCTTGTATGCGTACATGAACTACGGCATTTCCCCCGACATCGTTTCCACGGCAAAAGGACTCGGCGGCGGTTTGCCGTTGGGGGCTTGCCTTTTCTCAGAAAAGGTGGAGAATGTTTTAGGTTTTGGCGATCACGGTTCAACTTTTGGCGGAAATCCGGTGGCTTGTGCAAGTCGGAGGCCAAGCGG
>JAZNRA010000041.1:0-8350 GCA_045590415.1 Acutalibacteraceae bacterium
CCTGATAAGAAACCGAACAGGAAATAAGAAAAAACGAAGCCCTGCACCGACGGTGCAGGGCTTTTGCTATTTGGTCAGTAAGTCAATGGCGTATTTTGCATATTCGGAAAGATATTGCCCGCGGCGCGTTACCACCGCCGAACGGCGCGAATAGGTGTTGTTCTTGATGGTGTATAAGCGGATGTGCCGTTCAGACGAAAAATCCTTGATAAAGGGGAGGGGCAGCACCGCGGCACCGACCCCCGCGTTTGCCATTTCCAGTGCCGCCGACAAGCTGGCGACCTGTGCCGCAATGACGGGCTTCACGTTCGCTTTTGCACAGATCTTGTCAAAGATCCGGCGAAGCTCCTGCGTTTCACCGACCACCACAAAGGGGAGATCCTTGCAATCGGCAAGGTCGATCTGGTTTTCTGCCGACGGCAACGAGTCCGCCATGTCATTCGGCACGGCGAGCACCAGCGGTTCGTCTTCCATGGGAATCGCATCCAGCACCGACTCGTCTACGGGTAAATTTAAAATAGCCAGATCAAACTTGCCGTCTGCCATATCGCGGCGAAGCGCCGCACTGTCGTCCTCGTGCAGAACGACTTGCACGTGGGGGAATTTGTCCCGAAAAGATTTGATGATCTTCGGCATTAAGTACATACACCGAAACGGCGATACGCCGATGGTCAGCCGCCCCGCTTCACCCGACTTGAATTGCTCGAGTGTGCGTAAAAGCCGATCTTCTTCATACACCAGATGTTTTGCTTCTTCAATAAAATACGCACCCGCAGGCGTGAGAGCCAAAGGGGTGACACTGCGGTCAAAGAGCTTGACTCCCAGTTCCTGCTCCAGCGCCCCGATCTGCTTGCTTAAAGCGGGCTGTGAGATATTCAGTTCGTGGCTCAACTGCGAAAAGCTCCGCACCTCGGCGAGCTTTACGGCATATTCCCATTGACGGCGGTTCATACCATCACCTCGTTATTTCCTTTTGGTGGCGATCAACACCAAATATGCGTTAAGGAAGGACAACACGCACGACACACCGATCAGCACTTTCGTCATGACGTTGTTGATAAAATCCATCGACGGGTTAAAATAATCAAAGATGAGAAGCGTCAACAGTACCAGCACCAGAACGATTGCCGCGTGTGCCAAAATACGGGGAAGATGTTTCATGATCATTCCACCTCTCCGATATACAGAATATCGCTGACCACGCGACCGTCCTGATACGGCTGATTGACGATCGCACCGTCGAATGCCATTTGCGCGGTTTGCCCGCCGTCCAAGTTATACGCGGCGGTACAACCTAAGTTTTTCATAAGATTCGCCAGTTCCACCATGCTCAGTCCTTGTGAATATCCTTCATCACGACCATCCACCACGACGAATACGTAATGCCCCGCCTCATAATACCCGATGGCGCATCGCGGATGCGCTTTGGCGAGATAGCCGCCGTACGAGGTGATCGGTGTACCATCTTTTTGGAACAACGACGGACCGAAGCTCCACGCCTGCCACGCGCCGTTTTCCATTTCCGTCTCGGCATCAAACGGCTCGCGGTCGTAAAAGATCTTCATCGTGCCGTCGCGGTACAAAACGCACAGATCCCCGTCCAAATTGGATTCGCGATACAGCGTGCCGTTGCGAATCACGGTGCGGGTGGCGTTCATGCCGTAATAATCGCCCGAGGTCGCGAGGATCGCGTTATGACGCTCGGCGAGCGGCAACACGTCTTCTTTAATGTTTTTACCGAATTTATCCTTCGCAAAAGCGGTGCGGAAACAGTCGATGTTATTCAGCCGCACGTCGGCGACGTAATAGGTGACGAGGGAATCCCCCTCGCCCTTGGTGAGCTTCTCTACCGAGATCGCAATGTTTTGACTGGTATACGAATTTTCAGTCTTGACCACCTCGGCGGTGAAAGGTGCTTGAACGGTGTCGTCATCGGCATCGTTGTCGTTGCCCGGTATTGCCGAGTTGTTGTCGGTGACAGGGGGCGTGATCGGTTCCGCAACGTCCACCGAGAACGGGATCACGTGATGAAACAGCGCGAAAACGCAAAGCAGCACGCCTGCGATCACGACGTCCAACACGGCGGGAAGCCACCGCGGTGTGCGGCGACGGCGCTGTTTGCGCTCCGCATGCAACAGGCGCTCTTGCTCTGCCAATTCTTCAATGCGTTCTTCTAAGGTAATACCGGCCATCGTCCACACCTCTTTTCATCTAACTTACCTATTATACAACGAAAACCGACAAGAGTCCATTAAATTTTTAAGAAAATTTCAAACTTGACGAATCCCCTATATATGGTATAAAATAGAGTATATATGACGCTATATAAAGGAGAACACTATGGCAACCAAAAAGCCAATCTACGATAACGAAAGTATATCCTCGCTCAAAGGGGCTGACCGCGTGCGCAAACGTCCGGCGGTCATCTTCGGCTCGGACGGGCTGGAGGGCTGTCAGCACGCGGTGTTTGAGATCTTGTCCAACTCCATCGACGAAGCGCGCGAGGGCCACGGCAACAAGATCATCACCACGCGGTACGAGGACGGCTCCATTGAGGTGCAGGACTTCGGCCGCGGTATCCCCGTGGATTTCAACCAAAAAGAAAACCGCTACAACTGGGAACTCGTGTTTTGCGAGCTGTACGCGGGCGGTAAATACAACACCAACAGCGGCGAAAACTATGAGTTTTCTCTCGGCTTAAACGGTCTTGGTGCGTGCGCCACGCAGTATTCCTCCGCGTACATGGATGTGGAGGTGCGCCGCGACGGCTTCAAGTACACCCTGCATTTTGAAAAGGGCGAGAATGTCGGCGGTCTTCAAAAAGAGCCGTATGCGAAGCGGGATACCGGCACCACCATTCGTTGGATGCCCGACCGCGAGGTGTTTACCGATACGGCAGTCCCGCTGTCGTATTTTGAGGACATCATCAAACGTCAAGCCATCGTCAACCCGAATCTGTTGTTTATCTTAAAAGACCAAAAGGGCAGAAGTTTTGAAACACAGGAATTCGTGTACCAAAACGGTATTGCGGATTACGTAACCGAGCTCGTCGGCGAGAACACCATGACCGACGTACAGGTCTGGACGGCCGAGCGCCGTGGTCGCGACCGTGAGGACAAGCCCGAATACAAGGTCAAGTTCAACGTCGCCATGTGCGTGTCCAACAAAGTCAATCTCTTGGAATACTACCACAACTCCAGCTGGCTGGAGCACGGCGGCGCGCCTGAAAAAGCGGTGCGCTCAGCATTCGTGTCGCAGATCGACGCGTATTTGAAGCAAAACGGCAAGTACCTCAAAAACGAAAGCAAGATCACGTTCCAGGACGTGCAGGATTGCTTAGTGCTGGTGTCCTCGTCCTTCTCCACGCAGACGTCGTACGAAAACCAAACCAAAAAAGCGATCACCAACACCTTTATTCAAGAGGCGATGACCAAATTCTTGAAGGATCGCCTGGAAGCGTATTTCTTAGAGAACAAGGCAGACGCCGATCGTCTGTGCGATCAGGTGCTCGTCAACAAACGCAGCCGCGAAAAAGCGGAAACCACGCGTTTAAACTTAAAAAAGACGCTGCAATCGGGCAACGATCTCGCTTCCCGCGTGCCGGGCTTTGTGGATTGCCGCACCCGCGACGTTACCCAGCGTGAACTGTTCATCGTGGAGGGTAAATCCGCCATGGGCGCGTGTATTCAGGCGCGCAACTCGGAATTTCAGGCGGTTATTCCCGTTCGCGGTAAGATCTTAAACTGCTTAAAAGCCGAATTCGATAAGATCTTCAAAAGCGAGATCATCGTGAATCTGTTAAAGGTCATGGGCTGCGGCGTGGAGGTCAAATCCAAATCCAACAAGAATTTGGCGACCTTTGACTTATCCGCCCTGCGCTTTTCCAAGATCATCATCTGTACCGATGCCGACGTGGACGGCTTCCAGATCCGCACACTGATCTTGGCGATGCTGTATCGGCTGACCCCCACGCTCATTGAGCAGGGCTACGTGTATATTGCGGAGACCCCGCTTTACGAGATCAACACCAAGACCGACACCTATTTTGCGTACAACGACCGCGAAAAGGCGGAGATCTTGGAAGAGATCGGTGATAAGAAATACACCATTCAGCGCTCCAAGGGACTTGGTGAAAACGAGCCGAAGATGATGTCGCTCACCACCATGAATCCGCCGACGCGCCGACTTATCAAGGTTAACCCCTGCGACGTGGAAAAGACCGCCGAGCTGTTTGACGTGTTGCTCGGTGACGATCTGGACGGCCGCAAACGCATGATCGCGGAGCACGGCGCGGAATATCTGGATATGCTGGATCTCGAATGAGAGGAGGGACGTAAACGATGGCAAAAAAGAAAAAAGAACCCGAACAGCAGACGGGCGGTCTGCCGCAGAACGCGCACATTGCGGGCGCGGGCGAAGTGGAACAACAGCCCATCACCGATACCCTTCTTGAAAACTATATGCCGTACACCATGAGCGTCATTATGTCCCGCGCGATTCCCGAGATCGACGGTTTTAAGCCGTCTCACCGTAAACTGTTATACACTATGTATAAAATGGGGCTCTTAAACGGCTCGCTGGTGAAATCCGCGAATATCGCGGGTCAGACCATGCGCTTAAACCCCCACGGCGATGCCGCCATTTACGATACCATGGTGCGTCTGTCCCGCGGTAACGAGTCGCTGTTGCATCCGTTCGTGGAATCCAAGGGTAACTTCGGTAAAGCGTATTCGTCGGATATCGAATGTGCTGCCTCGCGTTACACCGAAGCGAAGCTCGCACCAATCGCAGGCGAATTGTTCCGTGACATCGACAAAGAAACGGTGGATTTCGTCGATAACTACGATAACACCATGAAAGAGCCGTCGCTGTTGCCCGTGACGTTCCCGTCCATCTTGGTCAACAATAACCTCGGTATTGCGGTCGGCATGGCGAGCAACATCTGCTCGTTTAACCTCGCGGAGGTGTGCGAGACCGCCATCGCGCTCATGAAGGATTCCGAGCACGATATTCTTTCCACCCTGCAAGCACCGGATTTCCCAAGCGGCGGGCAACTCATCTATAATCGCGATGAACTTGAAAAGATCTACAACACCGGCCGCGGCAGTGTGCGCGTGCGTGCGGTGTATACGTATGATAAATCCAACAACTGCATCGACGTCACGCAGATTCCGTATTCCACCACGGTGGAGGCGATCGTTAGTAAGGTCACCGAGCTCGTCAAGGCGGGCAAGGTGCGTGAAGTGAACGATATCCGTAACGAAACCGATTTGAACGGTCTTAAAATCACCATCGACTTAAAACGCGGCACCGATCCCGAAAAGGTGATGGCAAAACTGTATGCCGCCACCCCGCTGGAGGATTCGTTCGGCTGTAACTTTAACGTGCTCATCGCGGGCGTGCCGCAGGTGCTCGGCGTGCGCGCACTGCTCGAAGAATGGACGGCGTTCCGCATCGAATGCGTCCGCCGCCGCGTGGTGTTTGACTTAAACCGCGCCAAAGAAAAACTGCACCTGCTGCGCGGTTTGCAGAAGATCTTGCTCGACATCGACAAGGCGATCCGCATTGTGCGCGATACGGATGAGGAAGTAGAAGTCGTGCCGAACTTGATGATCGGCTTCGGCATTGATGAAACGCAGGCGGAATACGTGGCGGAGATCAAACTGCGCCACTTAAACCGCGAGTATATCTTAAAACGGTTGGATGAAGTTGAGCGTCTGGAAGCGGAGGTTGAGGATCTCGAAGCGATCTTAAACAGCCGCAGCCGCGTGAAGACCATCATCATCGAAGAACTGCGCGCAGTCGCCAAAAAATACGGTCAACCGCGCAAAACGACGCTGATCTACGCCAGCGATCTCAAGGAAGAAAAGGAAGCGGCGGAGGAACTCGTCCCCGATTATCCGTGCACCTTATTCTTCACCGAGGGCGGCTATTTCAAAAAGATCACGCCGCAGTCGTTGCGCATGAGCGGCGAGCACCGCTTAAAAGAGGGCGATCATATCGCCCAAACGGTGGAAACCACCAACCGCATGGACCTCTTATTCTTCAGCGACGCGGGCACGGTGTATAAATCCAAGGCCGCCGATTTCGGCGATACCAAGGCAAGCGCCATGGGCGATTTCGTCGCCGCTAAGCTCGGCTTTGATGACGGCGAAAACGCGGTCCGCATGATTGTCACCGAAAAATACACCGGCTATATGCTGTTCTTCTTTGAAAACGGAAAGGTCGCGAAGGTGGATATGGCGTCTTACGCCACCAAGACCAATCGCCGTAAGCTGATCGGCGCGTATTCGGTCAAATCCCCGCTGGTCGCGATGTTCCACGTCGAGGAAGACCGCGAATTTATGCTCATTTCCACGTCCGGCAGACGGCTTGTGGTGCATACCGGCGCCATCGCCCCCAAAACCACCCGCGACACGCAGGGCGTGCAGGCGATGACGCTTAAAGGACAGCACCGCCTAAACGAGGTCGTCCCGTTTGAGGATTCCATGTCGGTCAAGGCGGCGCGCTATCGCACGAAATCCCTGCCCGCCGCAGGCGCCACACCGCTTGCCGAGGACGTCGGTGAGCAAATGACGTTGTTATAATTAAAATCAACTTTTTGTCTGCCTCCCTCTGACGAGGGAGGTGTCAGCGAAGCTGACGGAGGGAGAGAAACGTCTCACCTCAACTAAAAAAATCGTTGCCGAACGGAAGATCCGCTCGGCAACGAGGCGCCAATACGGCAAACGCAAGTGGATGTGTATTCGCGCCGCAGTTAGATTGCCCGCATTCTCAAAAAATATACTTGCGTTTTTCGAAAGAGTATGATACTATATTAGTTGCATTTTAGTTTTTCGTTAAATTAGGAGGAATTCTCATGACAGTTTGGGAATATATCATCGGTGCGGTCATCATCGTCTTTGCGCTGATCATCATCGCCGTGGTTTTGTTACAGGAAGGCAATCAGTCCAGTTTGGGTGCGATTTCCGGCGCCGCTGAAAACTTTATGGATAAGGGCAGAGCCCGCACGCTGGATGCGTTCTTGTCCAAATGGACCAAGGTCCTCGCCATTCTCTTTTTCGTGCTGGTCTTGCTCGGCATGATCGTCACCAAATTCTTGGGCGCATAAGTGCCAAAATCAAACCAAGCGCGTTGCCAAACGGCAACGCGCTTTTTTATGCCTCCCTCCAAGAGGGAGGGGGACCGCCGTCAGGCGGTGGAGGGAGTGAAACCAAGCATATCTCCACCCTCGTCCACATATCTATTTAATAGGAGGTGGACAACGTGGGTGTAACGATCTTACTTTGGTGTGTAGCGGCAGGGGTCGGGATCGCGGTGTTGATCGGCGCCGTCAAAACGGGTCGACCCGTTCGTGCGTTGCTCGGCAGTGCTCTGCAAGGCGCGTCGGCACTGGCGGCGGTCAACGTAACGGGAATGTTCACGGGGGTATCCCTTGGGCTAAATGCGCTTTCGGGCATCGCGTGTGCCGCGCTCGGCGTGCCGGGCGTTATCACCTTGTTGCTTCTCAAACTGATTTTTGAAATCTGATTGCAATAGCGGTGGGATTTGTGGTACACTGATAACGGTGATGACAATGTTACAAAGTAAAACCTTATCGGTTCATGAGAAAAACGGTGTCATGTACTATACCTTTCCCGCGTTTGACGCTGTTCCCTTTGTGCGTCACGGCTTTTCCACCCGCCTCGGCGGTGTGAGCGAGGGCGTTTACGAAAGCATGAACTTAAGCTTCACGCGCGGGGACGACGCGGCGGCCGTGCGTGAAAATTTCGCGCGCTTTTGCACGGCGATCGGGGTAAACCATGAACACGCGGTGGTCTCTGCTCAGGAGCACCATACCGCGATATATAACGCCACCGCCGCCGACCGCGGCAGGGGCGTCACACGCGAGCGCGGGTATACGGATATTGACGGGCTGCTCACCGACGAGCCGAACGTGGTGCTGTTCACGCAGTACGCGGATTGCGTGCCGCTCTTTTTCGTCGACCCCGTTCGGAAAGTCGTGGGCACGTCCCACGCGGGCTGGCGCGGCACGGCGGCCGAGATCGGTGCCGTCACGGTAGAGCGCATGGTCGCGGATTACGGCTGCAAGCGCGAGGATATTTTGGCGGGGATCGCCCCCTCCATCGGCCCGTGCTGCTTTGAGGTGGATGCTCCGGTCATTAACGAGTTTCAGAAATTACCGTTTTACGACGAGGGCTGTTACCGCCCCGTCGGGGACGGTAAAGCACTTATCAACCTGTGGGAAGTCAACCGCCGCACGCTGATAGCGGCAGGAGTCAAGCCGGAACACATCACCGTCACGGACCTGTGCACCAAATGCCACCCCGACGTGTTTTGGTCACATCGT
>JAZNRA010000042.1:0-7569 GCA_045590415.1 Acutalibacteraceae bacterium
GGACCATACAAACGATCAAAAAAACCAATGCCATGCACAGTACTAAGAGTTTACTGAATTTTTTCATCACATATCCCTCTCAATTCAATTGATTTTTGGGGCAAATAAACACAACTTTATTTTAACATCAAAACCAAGATAATGCAATAGCGATCTTTATATTTTTTGAAGACCGTTATTGGGAATTTATTGATCATCATAGAAAAAACCGATGCGCCAACAAAAGCGCATCGGTTTTTGCGTTATAACAAATAAAATCGGTTATTCCCACTTACGGATGCACAGACGGTTGTACAAACCGAGAACCACACCCATGACCGCTAAGACAATACCGAAATACAACCACAGCATAGCGGAACTTTGGTCGTAGATCTGTTTGTCCTGCAACAATTCAAACGCCTGCTTCATCAGCGGATTGTCCGTAGCAGTGAACAACTGGATCATAGTGTAGATCAATACCAGCGTAATAACGTGACGCAAGCTCGGAACGGTTACCATCCAGAACTCTTCCCACTTGTTCGCGCCTTCAATCTTGGACACCTCATACAGTTGTGCGGGAATACTTTGCAGACCTGCCAAGAACAATATCGTTTGCACACCGCAGCTCCAAATAATGCTGAAAACGTTGCTCAATAAGTCTCCCAACATGGTGTTGATCTGGTCAGGCAGCTGCAAACTTTGCAAAATACTTTGGAAATCAATAACGCCACCGTATTCACCCGGGGTGCTGCTACTTGTCAAGTTGAAGATGGGAGCGTTGACCAAATCACCGGACAAAAGACTGATAATCGGTGAAGTGGCAATGATGATCGGCAATGCGAAGATTGCACGGAAAACGGTACGACCGACAAATTTCTGGTTAAGCACCACCGCCAAAATCAAACTCAAGGACAAAACGAGCGGGAGCGTGTATCCGATCAAGCCCAATGAACTCGTCAAGTTATCGACGTATTTGGCATCGGTATTCAAAATGTAGTCAAAATGCGTCAGACCGACAAAGGTTGTCTGCATGCCGTCTTCGGTAATTCTCGCATCGGAAAATGCGTAAATGAGCGAAGAGACGAGCGGAACAATAAAGAACAGTATCAGTCCCAAAGCCCAGTGAGCAACGAAGGTGTAACCCATGCGTTCACGACGGGCAACCAAGCCATTTTGCTTTTGCCAAAAAGGTTTCATCGTTTGTTCCCTCCTCTCATCAATACCGCACTTCGTAGGCAGCCAACTCGCCGACCGGCGAATCAGCAGCCGCGTCACTATGGTTGATATACAGCGTTACACCGTTATCAAACACAGTTTCGGTAACCGAATCCGACAGTGCGGTGTAACGGACCATGCTTGCGTTATTGATCTTCTCGTACAGTGCGCCATGTTCCTTTAAGGTGCTGTCGATCAGTTTTTTGTTTGCCGAAAAACTGCAAGCGTACAGTTTGTTAGCGCCCATTCCCACATAAAGCATATCGGTTTCGGTAAGGTCTGTGTTGTATTCGTACAACACGGAGAAACTTAAATTAGCACCATACGCTAAGGTTCTGAGAATGGCGCGGTTGGTGTCATCGGCCAAGTTGACGGATTCGCCAAAGATCGGTTTTGTTCCGCTGAACACCAATTCATAGAACGGAATCTCGGCATCAAAAGCGAAATTGCCGCCGTTGTCAGTCGGAACATCAAACACCACGGTGGAAGCGATCGCGGAATACGCGTTCGGACCGCCTGCTACGGCGTGATCACTCTCTAAGAAGGAGTTAATGATCGTTGACACATCGGTCTGCGTATTGCTTTTCACAGCATAAGCAGAATCAGCAAAATCAGAATAGGCGGAATGTCCGAGTGTCATAAAGCTCACGCCGGAAAGGTTTTTCTTGTCTGCCATTTTGAGCAGTTTTTCAGAAGCCGGGATCAATTGGCTACGGCTTAAAAGTTTATAGGGGTATTTCAACTTTTTCTCGCGTTGCGGTGTACCGATCGGGTAGCAGATCGCTTTACGCAAGCTTGCGCTCTGCGCAACGTCGGAAGCCGAGGAAAAACCGTTTCCGGAACGGCTGAAACGAACCAAATCAAAATCCGAGAACAAGTCGATGCCCTTGTCCGCACAATACGTTTCCAACGCAGAACGCTGAGCGTCTGTACCGAAAACAGAAGCAAAAGAGAAACCACCCGCTACGCTGCCGGGATTGACACCACGATCACCGAAGCCCACCAAACGAACGGTCGGTTGTATGGTTGTGCTTTCCAACAACGAGCTCAACATAGTTTGTGCTTGCGTGAAGGTTGTCGCAGCAATCGTACTGTCGCACGGGAAGCCCAAAACGGAACCTGTGACCTGCGCACCACCAAGAATTGTCAAACCATAGTTTGCTCCGGAAGGTGTTTTGAGCAGGTCGCCCGTGCTTTCCAAATACTGACGATAGCATTTTGCCATGCCGTTATAATCCGCATCCTCGCCTTTAAGCGGGAAGTAAGACAGCGTTGGATTAACGGAGGTGCGTATCGAGGAGGCGACAGTATAGAAATCGCCACCACCGAGAACTGCTTTGTTGCTGGCGTTCGTAGGCAAATCGTCGTAACCGCGAATGTAATAGGTCGGGTATACCGTTGTATAACCGGTACGGCGATTTCCGGCTTCCACTTGAACGGTTGCCGATTCTGCTCCGTCTTTCATCACACACAACATACCGTTATCACCGTTCTTAACACCGAAGACGGGTAAGCGAAGTGCTTCTTCTTCCGTGGTAAGTTCGACGTATGCCTGCGAAAGGTCGCGACCATATACCAGACCACTGTATTTGCGAGTGCCCTCTACGGTCTCCTTAGCATAGATCAAAGAACCCGAGCCGGACGGAACCATTATATAGGACCCTTCGTTCTCGTTGAGCGCCGAACACAGGAACGGTGCAACGGAAACCGAAAGGATCTTGTAAGCGTCCCCTTCACCGATGTTCTGTGCATCAACCGTTACATCCAGGGAGGTAGCGCCCAGCGTGTAGATTACCGGAACGGAAATTTGCGCGCTTTCAAAATAGTAGGTTACGCGAACACCATTCTTAACCGTTTCACAAGACACTTTGCCGTTTTCGACGGCGTCGGAATACCCGCCAAAGGTCTCCAAGGTCAAGTTCTCTTGCTTAACGGCAGTAATGTTGATGGTTGAATTTACGTTTGAGTTTAAGCCGCCTTCTTGCAAATACTCATACGGAATGTTTGACCAAATATAGCCGGTCTGTACATCACGGAGCATCACGCAATACGCGGTTTCATCCCAAACAAGTTCATAGGCGGCGTTGGAAGCTACCACACCGCTCGGAACGGTTTTCACCGTTGCGTCCCCGGCATAAGCGGGATACGTTTCTGTTTTGGATGAACTGCACCCTACCATCGAAAGAAGCAGAATACAGCACATCGCAAATAATACACACTTTTTCATACTGCACATCCTTCATACAGGAAAATCAATTACCAACTCAGATGCTATTATCTAAACACTATCTCCATGAAGATGGAGTATAAGAAATTCCAGAACTGCTGAAGCAAAATGACCACGATAAAACCGATGCAAAGCGTCAAAACCATGCAAACTAACGTTACGATACTTGTGATCAGGAATTTCGGGAAGGTGTATTCATGAATTGCCATCATGCCGACAGACAACAGGTAGAACGTATAGATCAGCAGTACCGTTTGAATGCCGCTCATGAGTGCGCCGCCTGAAAGCGGGAGAATGTGGGAAAGGCCCACGTAAACGAACGTGTAGATAACAAGTGGTAACAACGAATACGCTGTTATAATAATGATCTCTTTAAGAGAACCTTTGCCGGAGAACAAAGAACACATTAACCAGTTGACAATACTCCACAAGAAGACCAGTCCAACCGTCTGTGCCAGCGTGTAGGAAATGTTATAGGTCTGAGAGCTGTTCGGACAGAACAAGAAACCGGTCGAGGTGGCTGCCAATGCTTCGGCAAAGAAGTACAAAAGGATAATGATCAATGCGATCAGCAAAGAACCGCGTTTCTTATACTTAATGTCTTCAAAGGCACGGAAGGGATGCGTCGTCACTTCAAGGAGTGCTTTGATTTTGTCGTTTTGAATTAACGGTCGGTTGCGTTTTTTCAAGCGAGCAAGCAATACGACAAATCCGACAATCAAAAGAATCGCACCTGCAAAGAACCAAATGAAATAGCGGGCTATAAACTCTTTAATCAGAACCTGCCACGCCAAATCATAGGTCGGGTAATCCAGGCCTTTTTTTGCATACGCCAAAGCTGCCTCATAGTCTTTGGCACTGTAGGCAGCGTTTGCCAAGCCGCGATAAGCCAACTGCGAACTGGCATCCTGCTCAACGACCTGCTCCCACAACGGTTGAGATTCGATATAGTCACCTTTTAAGGTCATTGCTTGTGCCTTAAAATACAGCGCGCCAAATTCAGTCTGCTCAAACACCGTGATCTGCTCAGCTTTTGCATCAGCAACCAACACCGACGTGCCATGCAAAGCCATTGAGGACGGCTCAATAAACTCGCCAAGCTCCATTCCGGCGCCAACGCCACCGCCAAACGTGCCGAGGCGGTTGCAGGTGTTATCGTACACATAGACTAAACCATACACTTTATCTAATGTAAAGATATAGTCGTCTGCGCTCACGTCGATTGCAACCAAGTCCTGTACACGGTTTTTACCCGCTTTACTGGGGAGACTGTACTCCAGGAAATTCAGCGAGTCTGCCGCCGCGGTTGAACCGTCACTTTGGCGTTTCAATAAAATGTTAGAACCGCCGGAGCTGATCTTACGAATTTGGCCCTTGCCGTTGGACCACACGGCGGTCTTACCGGAGCACACCGTTAAGTAGCCGTCGGCATCCAACGCCATGTCGACAAACGAATACGGAAGAACCTTTGCGGAGGCCTCTTTCTTCGTGTCGTTACTTGTAATCATGTCAAACAAGTAGGAAAGCGTATTCAGTGCTGTCGCAGTTACGCGGTTCGCACCGTAAAAGCCCATAAATTCCCCCTCGGGAGAATAAGCTAATGCACCGTAATAGCAACCTAAGCTCATAATATATGCATAGCCGTCGTTGTCCTTCATGAATCGAGTGGGCTGATACTGGAAGTCATCCGGAATCAGCGGCGAATCCGGCAGCTCCCACGATTCCTTGAACAAACCGGTAGAATCGGTAACCAGTATTCTGCCGTTTAAAGTATCCGAAATGTATAAATCGCCATTGGTGTCAACATAAACACCCTGCGCACCCGAAAAGTCTATTTCCATGTCGTCTGCATCACGCGCGGTCAAGACTTCTTTTAAGGTGTAATCAGGATTTAAGACAAGAATCTGGGACTCTTTGCTCAACAGAACATAGACTTCGCCGTTTGCCGCACAAAACAGATCGGAGATTTCTTCAAGCGAATCCTCAAGACCCAAATCTGCTGCGGAAATCGTACGCGTTGCTGCATACAGTTCGCGAGAAAGCGCTTGCGTAATGGAAGAATTCGGCTCGTCTTTATGAGTGAAGGAATCCGCCGAAGCCGCAATGCCCGAGCTGGCAAACAGCAGTATGGCAACGCAAAGAGCTGAAAATATTTTTTTCAAGACAATCCACCTAACTTTCGCTTGTCATTCTGCTTCTTACTTAATACCGGAACTGCTCATGGTCTCGATAACATTACTTTGAGCAATAAAATATACAATGATCGGAGGAAGCATCATCAAAACCGTTGCCGCCATGGCACTGCCGGAACGAGCAATACCACCGTTGGTAATGTTGGTCATAACCTGCGGAATAAGTTTTAATTCCTCACTGAAGATCGTTCCGCTCGGCACTATCGACCACAAGTCGCGGAAGGAGAACAACATCAAGGTCATCCACGAAGGTTTCGCAATCGGCATAACGATCTGCCAGTAAATGCGACCCATTCCCGCACCGTCAATACGCGCCGCTTCCATCAACGCATTCGGCACGCTGACGTCGATAAATTGCTTCATCAAGAAACAGCCCATCGCAGAGGGGATTGCCGGGAACAGATATACCAAATACGTATCGACAATACCGATTTTACTGAAAATCAGATATTGCGGAACCGACAGCGTGTAACTGTTGTACAACAGCGCAAACTGCACGATCAAAAAGAGAACCTTTCTGCCTTTAATCTGCGATTTCGAGAAAATAAAGGCCGCAGCAGACGCCGCCATAACGTGCAACACAACACCGCTTATTGAAACAAACAAACTGTTGAAGAAATACCGTTCCATCGGAACGCGCAAGGTGTTGAGCAACGAAGGAAGGGCTATGTAATTCTCCAGCGTCGGACGATGCACGAGGAAACGCGGCGGGAAAATCAACAACTCGTCCAACGGTTTAAAAGAGGTACATATACAGTATATCATCGGTAAAACCGTGAACATACCTGCTAAAAACAAAAGGGAAAAATACAGCACCGAGCCCGCTTTAGAGCGCGTATACCGTCGGTATTCCGAACGCTTTTTAGGGCGCAGCATACGGACTGCCTTTACCGTGTTATTAGTCAAATCACACTCACCGCCTAAGCTATAATAATCATAATTCGTTTACTAAATTTCTGTTAATCTTGTTTGCCCATCAAATCTAAGGCCTTGCCTACCACGATTCGGAAGAAGGCCATCATGAAGAACAAGAATACGGACAAGGCCGCCGCATAACCCATTTCATATCGTGCTGTACCGACGTCCTGAATCAACGGAACCAACGTATCAACGGAGTTGTTGACACTGGGGTAACCCGCCAAAGTCGTAACAACGACACTGATAGAAAATACGGATTGGATCTGCATGACCGCACTAAACAGCAAAATGCTCTTCATGGACGGAAGTGTGATATACCACAACTCATGCCAACGTGAACGTACGCCGTCGATCGCGCCGGCTTCGTACAATTCGGAGTTTACATTCTGCAAGCCGGAAATGTTCGCCAAGAACGAAACGCCCATACTCATCCACAGCTGCACAACCATAATGATCGTAGAGTTGTAGGCGACGTCCTTCAACCATTGAATCGGCTCGGTAATGAAACCTAAACTGATCAATAAGTTGTTGACGTAACCGAAGCTATCGCCTGAGAAGGCAACCTGCCAAATGTAATAGGCGTTACCGACCAATGCCGGCGCGTAAAACAAAAATGACAAGATGCTGCGAACAGCATGCGGAAACTCGTTAATCAACCAGGCAAGCAAAAAGGAAAGTAAAAAGCTTAACGGGCCGGTTATGACTGCAAATCTTAAGGTGTTGCCCAAAACCGTGAAAAACACACTGTCGTCTGTGAACATACGCATATAGTTCTGAATTCCCGTGAAAATCGGGGTTGAAACCATATCGTAGTCAAAGAAACTGAGCACGACCGAAGAAGCAACCGGAATGAGCGTACACAAAATAAAGAACGCCATAAACGGTGCCAGCAACAACCAGGAAGCCGTGTTTTCTCCTGCTCCGGACAGTTTCGATTTTGAGGTGGGTATAGTTCTTGTTTTCACCCTGTTTCCTCCTCTTGTTACATAAATCTGCTGAGTGCCCTGGAAAAGACGTTACATGTTCGTCGGCGTGCGA
>JAZNRA010000043.1:0-5894 GCA_045590415.1 Acutalibacteraceae bacterium
CCAATACAAGCGGCAGCCGCAGGTGCCGGCATATCGGGGGCGGAGATGACTCCCGCTTCCCAGCTTGTGTGAAAATACATGGTTTTGGTACCGGGGGAGCAGGGGGCGAGACCGTAATGCCGGTTTCCCGCGCTTAAGATCAGCAAAGTATCTTTTTTCAACGTGTACGTTTCGTTATTTTGTCCGAATTGCCATTCCCCTTGCAAGAGGTAAATAAAATCGTGCTCGCTCATGGTGCGCGTCGGATGAACGAACGGAGTGGCGTAATAATTGATGTTTGCTTCGGTAATGTGATGAACGGATGCGGTTGAAAAGATCGTTTTCACAGTATACACCTCGAGAACGGATTTGCTTTATTTTACATCGTTTTATACCTTTTGTCAATTCCCGTACTTGCATTGCTTGCTGTATGATGAAAATAACTGGAGGGTCGCTTGTGAACATTTTCCAAAAAGGATTCAATTATTCGCAGGATGGACCGGGCAATCGATTGCTCTATCATTTAAAAGGATGCAATATGCACTGCCCGTGGTGCTCCAATCCCGAGGGTATGTCGACGAGCGTGGGAACGTACACTGTCATGACACCGAGCGAACTTGTTTCGGAGGCGATATCGTCAAAACCAATGTTTTTTGACGGCGGCGGTGTTACTTTCACCGGCGGTGAGGCAACACAACAACCCGATGAATTGGAAGAGGTGCTTCGGGGACTTTCTGAAAACGGCATCAATACCGCCATTGAGACCAACGGTACCTACCATCGGTTGGGCGAGCTGCTTTGCTTAATTGATCATCTGATGATCGATTTTAAGCACCCATTAAGCAATAAGCACAAACACTTTACCGGATTGCCGAATGATGCGGTAAAAGATAACATTCGTTTGGCAATCGCGAAGGAAAAGGATTTGTTAGTTCGTATTCCGTTTATCGGCGGTGTGAATAATGACCGTGAAAGCATCGACGGGTTTCTGGATTTTTTCAAAAGTTTAGATACTGATCGCTTTCGTGTGGAGATCTTGCCGTACCACGAATACGGCAAAGATAAGTGGGCAAAATGCGGCTTAACGTATACCATGGAAAACGCGTTTGTAAGCCGTGAGGAACGAACGAATTTTGAACAACAACTGAAGTTAATTGGCATTACTGTTATTCATACATAGGAGGAATAAGCATGTATTCGGCACAAACAGTTACCACGTTGGCAAAAGCATTATTCAAGGAGGAACGCGCCAAACAACGATTGGACGGATGGTTTCTGACGAGAGAAATCGTCTGCAACAAAGCGGAGGAACTGAAAGGTCTTTCCAAGGAAATGCGCGCTGCCAAGGAACTCGAAGCCATTGTTAAGGAGTTGCCGCTGAGCATCAGTGATTATGCGATCTTTGCGGGCAGCCAGTCGGATGCCTTTGCGCGCAGCTATGCGTTGATCAATCCGGCTTTTCAAGTCGAAACGTTTTCGGGCTACTGTGACCCGACCGCTGTGTACGGTGACATTGAGCCGAATGCGGAATTTACAAAAGAGCGCATTGAGCGGGTGCGCGAGTTTTCCAAAAACACGGCGTACGTCAAGCGATTGACGGCGATGTACGACCGCTTTGAGTCCTATACCGAAGAGGTCGCCTTTTTCATCGAGCAGGTGACGGGACATATCATCCCCGATTTCCGTCCGGTCTTAAAGCACGGCGTGAAGGCGATATTGGACGAATTGGTGCAACGCATGGAAAACGAGACCGATCCGTACAAACAAGACAATTATCAGGCGATGACGATCGCCCTCGGTTGCGTTTTAACGCTCAGCGAGCGGTATGCCGAATTAGCGGCGCAGAAAGCGGCAGCTGCCGAAGGCGAACGTCGCTTGGAATTTGAGCATTTGGAAAAAACGTTGCGTAAAATTCCGTATAACGGTTGTGACACGTTGTTTGAAGCTATCCAGTGTTATATGCTGTTGTGGGAATTGATGTGCTTGGAACAAGCCCCCAACCCGTTTGCCTTCTCAGTCGGTAATGCCGATCGCATTTTTGAACCGTATCGTGCCAAGGAAGGTCTTTCTCGCGAGGATGCGGCGGCGTTGCTTAAACATTTCCTTGTGTTTTTTAACGTCGGCGACCGCAGTTGGGCGATCTCGCAAAACCTCATCGTATCCGGGCGCGACGAAAAGGGGAACGATTTGACAAATCCGACCTCGTACGCGCTGTTGGATGCGTATTTTGACATGAACCTACCGCAGCCGATTTTGTCGGTGAAGCTTCATAAAAACACCCCTGTCAAGGTCTATGAGGAACTGGGACGTTTCTTCTTCTCGCCCGGTGTGCTCACGCCGTCGCTGTTTAACGACGACTCGGTGTTTGAGTTGTTGCGAGCGAGAAACGTTGCGGAAGATGATCTGAAAGACTACTCGGTGGCTGGTTGTCAAGAACCGCTGATCATGGGTAAGGATAACGGCAATACTACCAACAGTTGGTTGAATATGCCGAAAATTTTGGAACTGTGCTTAAACGGCGGTAGATCGATGATCACCGGGGAAGTAATTGAAGAAACCGCATCGGTTGACAGTGTCACACTGTTGAGTAACATTCGCGATATTTTCTATACCACTTGCGAGCATTACGTGGACTTGATGTGCGAGGCGGCGAACGGCGCTTCCGAGGCCATCAGCGAATTGCCGGTTCCGTTCCTCAGCTGCTTTATGGGCGGCGTGTCCTCAGGGTACGATATGCGCGATACGGTGCACCAAGGAACACCGTACAACGGCAGCGGTTGCCTTATTCATGGACTCAGCGTGATGGCAGATTCCTTTGTCGCCATCGATAAATTGCTTGCGGAACGCCCCGAAGATGCCGACAAGTTAATCGAAGCGCTCAAATGTGATTTTGTGGGATATGAGGACCTGCACGCGTTCTTGAAGGCCGCGCCGAAATTCGGTAACAACATAGCGGTCGTGGACGAAGAAGCCGCTGAGATCGCGAACCGTATTTCAGATATGGTGGCGGCGCACAAGAACTATTTGGGTAATCCTTTCCGTGCGGACTGGGCGAGTCCGACTACGCACTTGACCTACGGCTATTGGGTAGCCGCAACTCCTGACGGCAGACACGCACGTGAACAGCTTAACTACGGCGTCGATCCGCTCTACGGCGAAGCAAGCGGAGGCATGGGTTTCCGTATCCTTTCCAACATGAAACTTCCCTTTGCGAAAATGGGAGGCGGTTATGCCTCGCATTTGGGAATCGATCCCAAGTATTTCACCGCCGACACGTTTGAGGGAAAAGGCACGGATTTTGCCAACCGTGTAATTAAGCCCTTGTTCTTTAACGCCGAAATGAATGATCGGGTGTCGCCGTTCTATCTATACGTGAACGTTACCACGCCCGATACGCTTCGTAAAGTATTGGCCGATCCGAAAAAATATGCGCCGAACGGTGTGTATATTATGAGAATTCACGGTACGTTCGTTAATTTCTTGGATCTGTCTCCCGCGATTCAGCAGGATATTATTAAGCGTTTGGATCCCCACTCTACTGAAATGTGAGGCGCTGACTATGTATGCAATCGGTTTGGATATCGGCACTACTTCGGTGTGCGGTATTCTCCATAATGCAAAAACCGGGGAAATCGTGTGCTCGCGTACTCTTGCAAACGACACCTTTCTTCCAACAGACAACAGCTTTGAAAAGATCCAAGACCCCGCTCGGTTATTAACACTGGTGGATACGGTCTTGCAAGAGCTTTTATCAAAGCAGTTGTCGATCACGTCTATCGGTGTGACCGGTCAAATGCACGGTATCGTGTATATCGATAAAGACGGAAAGCCGGTCAGTCCGCTTGCCATTTGGCAGGACAGCAGGGGAGATCAGCCGTATCAAAACGGAATGACCTACGCGGAGTATATGAGCGAAAAGAGCGGGTATGCTTTGGCTACCGGCTACGGCGCAGTTACGTATTTTTATGACACGGTCAACGGATGCGTGCCGGAAACGGCGGTAGGGTTCTGTACGATACACGATTTGGCAGTTTTACATCTTACGGGCAAGACAAATCCGGTTCTTCATTCGTCGGATGCAGCGAGTCTGGGTTTATTTGATACGGCGACCAACACGTATGACAAAGTCGCGGTGGAAGCGCTTGGATTGGATTATGAAATGTTCCCCCAAGCGACGCCCGATTTCGAGGTGATGGGGCAGTATAACGGTATTCCCGTTTGTGTGGCGATTGGTGATAATCAAGCAAGTGTCCTCGGCTCGGTTGCCGATCCGGAGCACAGTCTTCTCGTGAACGTCGGCACCGGCAGTCAGATCTCCTGTTTTACCGATAAGCGCTCAAACAATAAGGAACTGGATTGCCGTCCGTTGATGCGCGGTTCCTATTTGCTTGCCGGCTCGTCGCTTTGCGGCGGCCGCTCCTATGCGATGCTGGAAAAGTTGTTCAGAGAAATTGCAACGGCCGTGTCGGGGACGGAAATCAAAAGTGCCTATCCCGCCATGGACAAGCTGATGGAGGGCTTTGTGAGTTCTGCCGATCCGCTCAAGGTCAGCACGCTGTTCAGCGGCACAAGAACCAATCCCAAAGAACGCGGCGGAATCGCCAATATTAGTGTGGATAATCTGACAATGGCGGCTCTTTGCGACGGCTTTATGCAGGGGATTGCTGATGAGTTGTACGAGCTGTATGCGGCGATGCGCCCCGAACTGTCCACCGAAAGAAACCGTATGGTCGGCTCGGGCAATGGTCTGCGCAACAATAAAGTGCTTCGGCAGCGGTTCGAAAAAACCTTTGGCTTTAAAATGGTGATTCCCGCCCACAGAGAAGAGGCGGCCTTTGGCGCGTCACTTTCCGCACTGGTTGCGGCGGGTGTGTACGACAGTATGCAAGCAGCTTCCAAGCTGATACAATACGAAGAATAGGAGGGCAAAGCAGTGGCAGATATTAAACAGATTCTTCACGGACCGATCTTTTTCGAGAAAAACCGAGTTGGTCGTGTGTACACAGGTGGCGCTCTCTTTGCAGACTTTTTCGGTGATGATTCCACCGACGGCTTTGAGCCGGAGGAGTGGGTCGCTTCTTCGGTGAAAGCGATCAACAAAATCAGCAAGGGCGAAAAAGAAGGTGTTTCCCAAATTCGAGGCACCGATCTGTATTTTGACGATCTGTTGCGGGATCACGCGAATGATTTGTTGGGCGACCGCAAGGAGTTCGGTGTGCTGACAAAGGTGTTGGACAGTGCAATTCGCCTGCCGGCTCAAGCACACCCGGACAAAGCGTTTTCACGCAAGTATTTTGACAGTGACTATGGCAAAGCCGAATCGTGGATCGTGCTCGGATGCCGCAAGGATGCGTGTTTGTATTTTGGTTTTAACAAAGAGTACACGAAAGAGGAGTTTAAAGCGGCGGTCGAGGCAAGCAATACCGACAAAAACGCGATGGAACGGCTGCTCAATCGAATCTCCGTCAAACCCGGTGACGTCTTTTTCGTGCCGGCAAAGATGGCACACGCCATCGGCAGTGGGTGTCTGATACTGGAGGTTCAAGAACCGACCGATTTTACCATCCAGCCGGAATGTTATTGCGGCGATTACCGCTTGAATGACCGGGAAATGTACATTGGTCTGGATGCGGATACGGCGCTGGATGTGTTTGATTTTTCCCTTTGGGGAGATGCGGCGATCGCCAAAGGACGCAAGCAACCGAAGTTGTTGTACGAAAAGAACGGCGTTACCGCCGAAGCACTCATCACATACGAGGATACGCCGTGCTTTGCCGTGGAACGGTACACGGTGAAAAAGTCGGGTATGGTATTAAACAAAAAGCCCGCGGTCTATATGGTGACTGAGGGCGAAGGAACCGTTTGTTGTAACGGCAAGGAACAAGTCGTGCGCCGTGGTGACTATTTCTTTCTGC
>JAZNRA010000044.1:0-1762 GCA_045590415.1 Acutalibacteraceae bacterium
CTACGATCCGACTTGGCTGACGGTGGAGGACCTTCTGGAAACGCTCCGCCAACAAGACGTGTTTGACCTGCGCGACGTGCGGTATGCCATTGCGGAGACAAACGGTAAGATCAGCATTTTCAAATATGCCGACCGCCAGACCGTCACGGTAGCCGACCTTAAGAAAAAACCGCCGAGCAGCGCGGCGGTACCGGTGGTCAACGACGGTCGGTTGGTGGAATGGGGCCTGCAGATGGCGGGAGTGTCGGAGGAATGGGTACGGGAGGTGCTTAAAAAGCACGGGTGCCCGCTTTCGCAAACGCTCCTGCTCACCGCCGATACGAAGGGAAAGACCTACCTGATACGAAAAGGAGATAAGAGCGCATGAAGCGTGTGATCGTTGCGGTGGCGCTGCTGTTACTCGTTTGCACGGGATGTATCGTATCCATCGCCCTGCAACACGGGGTGATTGAGGAATTTATGGATAATACGCGAGAGATGGAAACACGGTTTACACAGGGTGATACCGCGGGGGCGGTTGCCGTTGCTGAGACGTTTGCCAAAGAGTACGCCGATAAAACGCGGTATTTTTCGCTGTTTTTGCCGCACAGCATGCTGACGGAGGTGGAAAAAAGCGTTGTCAGCTTACCCGCGATCCTAACGGACGGCGAACATAAGGATTTCGTTGCCGAGGTACGCCGCTGTCGGTTGTTGCTGCAAAAAATGCACGATCTGGAGATTCCGACGTTGCAGAATATTTTGTGATTCTCACAGGTTCAACCGGACAAGAAGAACTACCCCTCCGGCATTTGCCTCGCAAATGCCACCTCCCCTGACAAGGGGAGGCAAAAAACACTCCGTTCGCTTATCTTCCACGCAGCAGAGCCGTCATCATTGGCGTAGCCAACAGCATTTGCCGCAAAGCAAACATCATACAAAAAACGCACCCTTGTTTAAAACAAAGGTGCGTTTTTTGTGAGTGGGTCTGTAAGCCGAGTTCTGTCTTGGACAATCATCTATCTCGACTGCGTGTTGCCACGCAGCTCCAGCCGCCCGTCGAAGCACGTCGGGCCAACGTATCGCTTCAGTGGGCGTTGCATCGGATAGGGTTTGCAGGGCCACGCAGTCTCCTGCGTGCCGGTGAGCTCTTACCTCGCCTTTCCACCCTTACCTGCGGGCGATGCGGTACGCATACTCAATGTCTTGCGACAAAGCCGCAGGCGGTATATCTCTGTTGCACTTTCCCTAAGGTCACCCTCGGCGGCCGTTAGCCGTTATCCTGCCCTGTGATGCTCGGACTTTCCTCACACACGCGACGCGTGTGCGCGACTGCCCGACCCACTCACCCCGTTATTTTAGCCGACTTTTCAGGGTTTGTCAACGGCAAATACAAACTGTCCGTTCTCCGCCGTGACCGTCACGCTGTCCCCTGCTTTGAACTGCCCTTCGAGCAGTTTTTCGGCGAGCGGATCCTCGATCTTGGATTGGATCGCGCGGCGCAAGGGGCGTGCTCCGTACACGGGGTCGAAGCCGACTTTCGCAAGCTCGGCGATCGCCTCATCCGATACGGTGAGCGTGATCTCCAGATCGTTCACGCGTTTATTCAGCGACGAAAGCATCCGTCCCGCAATGCGGCGGATATCCTCTTCGGTCAGTTGATGGAACACGATAATATCGTCCACGCGGTTTAAGAATTCGGGACGGAAGGTCTTTTTGAGTTCGCCCATCACCTTCTCGCGGTTGCGGCGGGCGGCTTCTTCTTTGGAGCCCTGCTCGTCGCCGC
>JAZNRA010000045.1:0-6605 GCA_045590415.1 Acutalibacteraceae bacterium
ATACCATCCGCCCGCCTTTTGCCTCCCTCTGACGAGGGAGGTGTCGAGCCGCCACCGCGGCGAGACGGAGGGAGAGAAAAACCTCCGTCGCCAACGGCGACACCTTCAATATTCATCATTCATCGTTCATTAAAAAAGACCTCGACGAAATTCGTCGATGTCTTTTGCTTTCGCGGCGGGCTCGTATATCGTTACGCAACCCAAACGCCGCCGGCGTTGATCCAGTAGTTACCGATCCAGCAGTTAGTTGCCATGGCACCGCTATCGTAGAAATAATACCACACGCCGCCGATCATCTGCCAACCGGTCTGCATGGCGCCACTGTCAGCAAGGAAATACCAGGTACCGCCGAGCTGCAGCCAGCCGGTGTACATCGCACCCGACTCAGCAAAATAATAATACGTATTGCCGATATACTGCCAGCCGGTCACCATACCGCCGCCCGCGTTCAGATAATACCAGGTGCCGCCAAGTCGCAACCAGCCCGTTTGCATCGCACCCGATTCGTTCAAATAGTAATAGCTGCCACCGATATATTGCCAACCGGTCGTCATAGCACCGCCTGCGTTCAGATAATACCACGTGTTGTTGACATACAGCCAGCCGATCTGCATGGCACCGCCTTCGTTCATATAGTACCACGTGCCGCCGATACACTGCCAGCCGGTTGTCATG
This sequence comes from Acutalibacteraceae bacterium, assembly GCA_045590415.1. Lineage (GTDB taxonomy): Bacteria > Bacillota > Clostridia > Oscillospirales > Acutalibacteraceae > RGIG3009. The sequence goes on from JAZNRA010000045.1 coordinate 676, forward strand.
GCACCGCCTTCGTTTAGGTAGTACCACGTGTTGTTGACATACAGCCAGCCGATCTGCATGGCACCGCCTTCGTTGAGGTAATACCACGTGTTGTTGACATACAGCCAACCGGTTTGCATGACACCTGCATCGTTAAGATAATACCAGGTATTATTGACGCATTGCCAACCCGTTGCTTTTTCACCGTTGAGATAATAGAACCACTCCGAGCCGTCTAACACCCAACCGTCTTTCTTGTGTTCCAGTCGAACATTGAAATCGCCAAAGTGCCACTGCATATTCACAGTATACACATAATCTTTATCGAACGCGGTAGGTGTCTCTCCAAAAGAAAATTCAAAATAATTGTAATTGTTGAAAATATTGATATAAACCCACGATCCATTCGAAACGAGCTTGGGATTCGGTTCAAGGACACTGCCGTCTTTTAGTTTTACCGAAATCTGGGGCGACAGGGTAAAACCGTAGTTCGGAGATCTTTCAAAATTCCCCGTATCCTTGTTGTAGAAAATACCGACACTCGGTCTTTCTTCGGGATTCACAACGATAACATCCTCGGCGGTAATGCTCTCGATAGGATCTTCAATAACCGTCACCGTAAAGTCATCCGAAACGCCTCCAAAAGATGCGGTAAGGGTGTGTACTTCACCCACCTGCCAATCTTCACCTATACCCCAAAACGTTTCAACGGAATAATAGTTACCGTCAATCACTATAGAATACGGATCTTCACTATCGTTTTTAAAAACACGCCCGTCGGTGAGCGTCACCGTATAGCAAGGATAAATATCGATATAACCGCCCGGCCTTTTAAAAGCAGAAAGATCGGCGATCTCCACTTTTTCGACTTCCAAAGCTGCTTGCGGCGTCGTGGTTACATTTATGGAAACGGGATACGTTACCCCGAACACTTCAACAGGTACCGTGTTTTCGCCTGCAACAACATCCTCGATATAAAGCTCGTACGATGCACCGTATAAACACACCTGATAGCATCCTATGTAACTTCTTCGCGGTTCAACAACACTGCCGTCCTGTAAGATGATTTTGGGATATTCCTCAAGGATGCCGGGGGTGTGATAATAATAGACCTCTTCGTATTCCCCCGTCTCCTCGTTATAGACATCCCGCCACGAACCATTGTAATTTTCCACACAGGTGATGTCATCCACCACGATCTCTTTCACCGGATTTTCAACGACGGTTACCGTAAACGTGTCGGTGACTCCGAAAAACTCAGCCGTCACCTCGTAGGTTCCGCCCAGCTCCCAAGGCTCGGTTTTTTGTGTATCTTTATATCGGGGATGAATTCCCTTACTGTCGAAACCACCTGAATGCATGGCATCATACCACCACCATGAGGTTTCAAGTCCTTGATACATATCTCCTTCAAGTGTTGTGCCATCCTTAAACGTGACAGTGAAATCCGGGTAATAGAAATACCTGACATAGGACTCCCATTCTCCGGTTTGTTCGTTATATACGTAATCTGTGCTTGTATTCGCATTTTCAATGATTTTAATATCCGAAACTTCAAGGCGTTCAATACAGGTATCTTTGACCGTTACAAGAAAAGTATCGGTAAGACCTCCGTAAGAAGCCGTTGCCTCGTAAGTACCGCCCAACACCCAGTCGGAATCGTCCCCCTCATACGTTGGCCGAATACAGCGACCGTCAGGTGTATCAATATGACCTTTTGTTGTGGAAAGGACGGTACCGTCTCTCAGCGTGACAGTAAAATCAGGCGCATAAACCGGATATGTCGAACCCCCAAAATGGTCCCAAGAGTAATAATCTTCGAGGTTTACGCCCCACATGACTGCCGTATCCTCTACTTCAAGCGCGACCACCGCCTTGGGGTTTTCCACCACGGTAACGTTGAATGTGTCGGTCACACCCAGAAGCGAGGCGCTCACGGTATAAATACCGCCGAGCTCCCAGGGTTCGTTTGCTTGATTATGGGTCACGTTATCAATGTAGTACGTTTCGCCACCAACGGTAAGACCGCCGTCGATACTTTCAAGCACCGTGCCATCCTGCATGGTTGCCGTAAACTCAAGAGTATAGGGGTCAATCCAAAAGGTGCTCGGCCCATAATAAGCCGACTCCATCAGGGTGATATCCTTGATCGTCAACGATTTGACATCCGGAAACCGTATCCAACCGCAGACGTTGCACTCTGTATCGCAGCTGTTGTCGTATTGATGTTCTTCGGGAGAACACACATTATAATGCCACACGGCATTGTCTAACGCGCCGTTATCACTCCCGATCGTCATACCGGCTTTATCACTTTCCGAACCGGTGTACCAAACGTCTGTCAAGCTGTTGCAATAGAAAAATGCACGATCCTCGATACTCATCACACTATCCGGGATCGTCACCGAGGTCAAACTGCTACAATTGTCAAACGCACTATACTCAATACTTGTCACGCTGTCCGGAATCGTCACCGAGGTCAGACTGTGGCAATACATAAACGCATAACTGCCGATACTCGTCACGCTGTCGGGAATCGTCACTGAGGTCAAATTACTGCAATCGAAAAACGCATCACGCCCAATACTCGTCACGCTGTCTGGAATCGTATAGGTTGTGTTGGCACTGCCAACGGGATATTGGATCAAGACCGTTTTCGCTTTATTAAATAACACGCCGTCTTGTGACGCGTATGCCGTGTTGTTTTCATCCACCGTAATACCGGTAAGATTGCTGTAACCGTAAAACGCAGCAGCTCCAATACTCGTCACGCTGTCGGGAATTGTCACCGAGGTCAAATTACTGCAACGCAAAAACGCATTAGTCCCAATGCTCGTCACCGGATAACCGCCAAGAGTGGATGGAATGGTAATATTCCCTCCTGCACCGTTATAACCGGTGATCATTGCCTCGCCGTTTGATACGGTATAGGTATAGTCCCCGCTCGTTTCCGCGCTCACCGGCAACGTGCCGAGCGGCACCACGCACAACAGCAATGCACAGATCATAACGATGGATACTACTTTTTTCATATAATCACCTTCAACTGTTAAATAATTCCCTGTGTTATCAAGCTATCAATAAACTCTTTCATATAAACCTTCTGACACTCGTTTACCACGCGTTGTTGTTCGGTAATAAACGTTGAATCCACGTAAGTACGCTTTTCCCATCACCAGTATACCACCGAGCGAGGCCCTTCGCAAGGTTATTTTACTTGCAATTTTACTTGTTTTCATAATTGCTCAAACCGCGTACAATACTGCTGTGAGGTGAGCGTGATGTTTACAGTGAAAAAAACGCAAAATTCCAATAAGACCATCCGTATGCCGGATGCGCTCATTGAGCGGCTGCAAACGGTGGCGGACGCGAATGACATTTCCTTTAATCAGCTGGTCGTTCAGTGTTGCGAGTACGCGCTGGACCATCAGAAGGCGCCGGCTGATCAGGAGAAGTGACCTCAAAGGGCTTGTCCGGCAGTTCCTCAAACAGATCCGGCTTTGATTTTTCACACATAACGAACACCCCCGACGAACAGTATAGTTCGTCGGGGGTTGTTTTGTCCTTAGCAGGTTGCTTAGTTAAGCGCTTTTTTCAGCGCCCACACGTCGGGGTATCGTGCGGCAGGATCAAGGCGGGTGCATTTTTGGATGACCCGCCGCAAGCTGCCCTCCGCCATTCGGCTGGTGGGGTGTCCGCCGATCAGTTTTTTCATACAGTACGGGCAAAGCTGCATCTCCTCCGGCAATTCCTTGCCGCAATACGGACACCGCTTTATACGATTTCACCACTCCCCTTTCGGCAGTATACCACAATTCGCGACACAACACAAGAAAAAGCCGAAGGTCTTTCCACGCCTAAAGACACCAAATAAACCATACGGGGCGGCATAAATGCCGCCCCGTTTTTTACCATTTTTCAAACCCGACCAACAAACCACCGCGTTCCGCGTAATAACTGCATAATCCTCGACACTCTTCGATCTCTACGCGTGTCAAAGGGAATTCACGCCGTATTTTCTCCGTTAACTGCTTCGCCGCTTTTTCATTTTGACAATGCGCAATGCGCACGCGACCATTGCACAGCCCGCGATCTTTCAAAAGCTCTATCATTGTCGCTAATGAGCGTTCTTCTCCGCGGCATTTGCTCAGCGGTTGCAGTTCTCCAACGTCGCTTGCCTGCCCCACAATTCGAACGCCTAAAAACCCAACAATTTTCGCAACGGCGGGTGACACTCTGCCGTTTGCCGCAAAGTTTTTGAGCGACGTGAGCACAAAAAGGAGCCCCGTTGACGCTTTGTACGCCTCGGCTTTTGCTTCTAATTCTTCATATGGTACACCTTCGGCGATCCATTCTGCCAATTTTTCAACAATCAATGCCGTCTCCGGCCCTGCGGATAATGAATCGATCACACACACGCGTCTGTCGGGGTGTTCCGCCTCATACATGGCCTTTGCGGCACAAGCCGTATTGTAACTTCCCGACAGCCCGCTCGTGATGGTCACGCAAACAATATCCTTTGCATCGCCGAATGCTGTCAACCAGTCTGATGGGTTGGGACAGGACGTCTTTGACGTGCCCTTGTAGGTGTCGAAATACGCCATCATATCCTGTAGATCCAAGCTCTCGGTATCCGTAAATTCGCGTTCGTCCGTATGAATTTTCAACGGTGCCGCCGAAAATGCCACGGTTTTGAGTGCCGAAATATTGGCGGAAGAATCCGCTACGATTTTAATAGTTCTCATCCGTTCTCCTCTTTCTGTTGGATTGCTCCAACCTTATCACAAAGAGGAAAGAGAGTCCACCTACTGATTAAGAACGCAAATTCTATCCTGCGTAGAGCCGGATTCTACCACATTTTCCGTCAAAAAAGGACAGGTTTCGTCTAAAACCTGTCCTTTTCGTATTACCATCCACTGATATGTGCTTTTTGGAGCGCTTCGGTAATTTTGTGACTGACGTCGCCGTACGTTTCGGACAACTGAGCGATCAGCTCCTTGGCACGCTGTCGGTGTGTGATACCGTCCACCGGACAGCGGGATTTAACGATCGGTAACCCCTCCCGTTGCACGAACGCGGAGATCTCCTGCTCGGTTAAAAAGATCATCGGGCGGATCAGCGTAATATCGCTGCGGTCTAAATAGCTTTTCGGCGAAAAACAACCGATGGTGGCGCCCGACAACAGATTCATCAGCACCGTTTCGGCGGCATCGTCCTGATGGTGACCGAGGGCAACCTTGTTACAGCCCGCTTCCTTTGCCACACGATGCAACGTGCCGCGTCGGAGCCGTGCGCACAAGCTGCACGGGGTTTCGTCACCGACGTGTTCCTGCACGGCGTCCCATAATTTCGTGCGTTTGAGCACGTACGGCACTTCTAACCGATCGCACAGCGCGGCAACGGCGGAATAATCACCCTCTTCTCCGTTAAAAGCGGGATCAAGGGTAACGGCGGTCAGCGTGAAGGGCTGCGGATAAAAACGGCGCAGCTCCGCAAGCAACGCAAGCAGTGCCATACTGTCCTTGCCGCCGGACACGCCGACCGCTATACAGTCACCGGCTTCGATCAACCCATAGGCATCTACCGCCGCACGAAACGGCGCAGACAGATCACGTTTTGCAGACACCCCTTCACTCCCCTTTCTTTTGAAAAACGGCGGGAAGCCATTGCTTCCCGCCGTTTCGTTAGTGTTACAAAAATTTATTGCGGTCTTTTGCGGAACATGTTGAGGAGATCCTCATCATCGTAGTCGCTGGAATCGGTGCCGCCCTTACCGTCTTCCGTGGGCGGAACGTACGAACCGTCAGCCGAGAAACCGGTGGCGACCAGCGTGATGCACAGCTCGTCCTCCAGATTCTCATCGAAGGTCAGACCCCAAATGTTGTTAACGTCCGGATGCGCCGCCTCGGAAATGAGGTTACAAGCGATATCCACGTCTTCGAGCGGGATAT
>JAZNRA010000046.1:0-16922 GCA_045590415.1 Acutalibacteraceae bacterium
GATCTCGGCGTTGAGCCACTGTGCGTCATCTACGGTGAAGGTGATACCGTCGGTCCCGACGACGGCCTTCAGGATCATGATCGCCGTGTTCTCACCTTCGCACACCACTGCGGAGGCGTACTTGGTTGCCGGCGTTCCGTCGGATCGGAGAGCTGCAAGCTCTGCCGTCAGAAGCCGGAAGTTGAACACCACCTCCGGGTGATGACCGCTGCCGCCGTCTCTCCAGACTACCGAGAAGGCGGTGTCGTTGTTGTCGGTCGAATTTAACAGGTATCCCTTCCAGAAGCCGGTCGTGACAAACTGCACACCGACTTCTGACATCGCATGATCCACCAGCACTTGGTTCAGCGGAGGGATGCCGGTGATCTTTGACTGCAGCGCATTGCTTACCGTCGCAGAATACCAGGCATCCCAGGGCCTCGAGAGCGTGAGCAGCGTGCGGTTCAGTGAATATTCACTGCAGGTGGTATGAGACATATAGATCTTGCTGTCGGAGGCATCTAGCTTCGTGATCGAACAGCTCGAGATATTCAGGTCGGCATTAAAGGCAATCAGCTCACCGATCCCGGCATACCGGACCGCGATCTGCGCGTCGTTTGCGATCAGCACCGGGATCTCCGCATCCAGCGGTGTATTCACACGGATCGAGATGTTCTGCAGAAGAAGCGGATCATCGTTACCGGAGCTCGTCTTCAGGTAAAGCTGGAGGAAGGTCGGATTGCAATGTTTATTTACATAGTTGATCACCGTCGATGCCTCTTCGAGCGTCGGAAACGGATTCTCGCTGGTGCCTTCCGGATTCAGGCTGGTGTGTGTCGGATCCACATAGAGCGTCTCATCATCGATGCAGGAAGGGTGCGTCTTGATGCAGGCCGTGCCGGGACCGAAGAGGTTCGTCTTCCAGACGTTGCCGAAGCCGAGCTGCGCATGATCGTCATCGAAGTAAACGCCGGTGTACATGTACAGTCCATCCGGCAGGGCCACCAGGTCTTCCAGCTCACCGTAAGGGTAGAAGCCGTTGCCCTCGCCGATCTCGACGACCGAGAAGAGCGTCTCCGGATCGCCCAGGTGATACTTGATCACGGAAGCCGGATTGTGTGCGGTCACGTAGACCGTATCATTGATGCATTCCAGGCTCTGTCGGAAAAGCTGGTAGTGGAAACTGCCGGCATCCGGAGCCGCCAGGTTGTAATGACCGCGGTCAGTCAGCGTGCTTGTCTCCGGATCCAGCTCATAGAAATAGCAGCTGCGGTAATTTCCGACAAAATGAGCCATGATCAGCAGGTGGCCGTTATCGTACGCACAGACGCCTGGCACATTCGCAAGCTGGTCCGCACTAACGATAATGTTCTGGTCCTCCATCAGCTGGGAGATGTTGAAGGTTTTCGTCACGTTGAAGCCGCTCACGCTCAGCTCGACGATCCGGATCTGACCGTAATCATCGGTGGAAGGGGCTACATACAGGTGCTGGTTCATGAACGTGATCGAATTCATATGACCGACGTTCGCATAAGAGAGCGTTACCGGGGATCCTTCCAGGATAACTCCGGAGGCACCGACCGCGTAAAGGAAGGAGTCATCCTCGTTGGTGTGATTTCCGGCCAGGTAAAATACATGGTTGCCGGCATCATATGCGATCGACTGCAAAGCCGCGGTATCCCAGTCAAAAGGAACGCGAAACACTCTCTGCGCGGTAAACGTGCCTGCGCTCTTCGCGTATTCCAAGACCTTGTTTGCCAGGAAGCGTTCGGTGGCCTCGCCGATGATCTCATCGATCGTGCCGTCGGCTGCCATCTCATCCAGGCGTGCGTTAATCACTTCTGTGAGCTTCTCGTCACTAAGATAATCATCGACCTGCTTCTTTAATGCGGCATAGAGCTTCTGCAGGTCGGCAAGCTCTGTGCTCATGGTATCGAGGTCCTGCATGACCTGCTCCAGATAACCTAAGAGCTTGCAAAGGACTTCATAATAAGAAAGAGAATCATCGTATACCAGGGGCAGAACCTTCTGGCACCAAACCCTGAATTTTCCGAACTTGTACATAAGCATTACCTCACCAAATCTGCATAAAAAGGTTAGAAAGATCGTTGAGAAGCATCTGGTCGATGTTCAGGAGTGAATCGCGGTATTCCGTAAACATTCGGGAATAGGACCCGGAGCCCTGTTTGCCAGTCACCCGCTCGACATATTCATCCGTTGAGCTTGCGCTTTTTGAGTCGGTGCTGGAGGTCGAGCTGGTCTCGGATCCAGAGGCTTCGGAGGAGTCGTTTCGCATCGTCGCGTTCGTGAGATACTTTCCGGACTCCAGACCGTTTACTCCGCCCTGCGGTGTATCCGCGTATTTCTCCAGCATATCGGAGCTGCTCTCCGTCTCGGTGGATCTCGATCCGGTCGTGCTGCCGGTTCCGCTCTCCGAGCTCGTACCGGAGCCCTCGTGAGTCCTGGTCAAGTCGACATCATGGAACGGATTGTAGTCGATCTTCGCCGCCGCGTAGAGCTTGTTATAATACGGCATGAGAAGGTTCATATTCTCATCAAGCCACAGATGCCAGAGACCATAAGTCTCCGCCGCGATCTCCTGGGTGTAAAAATGCTTCAGGAATTTGGTCTCGAAGACCGGCCGGTACTCTTCATCAAAGATCGGATAACTGAAGTTGAATATTTTTGGCCTGGCTGCCTCGATGATCTGCGCAACGGAAGCATAGCCTTCCGATTCCTCGAGGCCGGCTAGATGTTCGCAGATGAAGCGAAGCTCGGTCGTGTATTTACTCATCTTCGATCACCTCTTCCTCTGTCTCTTCGATGCCTCTTCCGGTGACCTCTTCGGTGGTCCCTTCGCGGAAGGTGACGGTGATATTAAGGTCAAACATCCGGTTGATTTTCTCCGCGGCATCCTGACGTGCTTTCAATCGGCTGTACCGGTTGGCCAGCGTTCCGCCTTGGCTCCGGAGGACCTCATCTGTGATCAGCCGCTCCTTCTTTTGTTCGGAGACGTTTGGCACACCGAGATAGGTCAGGGCCTCGTTCCAGTATTTCACCTTCAGATCATAGATCCGGTCTCCGACATACGGAGCTCCGGTCTGGATCGCTTTGATCTGGTCGGTCGAGAGGTTCTTGTCGCCGAAGATCACCGGGCTGTTACCGTCGTATTCCTTATAGAGGTTTAACATCGTGAGCCGCTGCTTTTCGTTCGCCTGAATTAGCACCGGCGTCTTTTGTGCCCTGGCATTCACAGAGATCGTCTGGTCCAGATCCCAGAGAAGGCTGGCAAAATATCGGATCATCGGCCTGGATGGCTTCCGCATCCGATTGTTGTAAATCAGCACGGAATCACTTTCATCCAGCTCGCGGCTGTAACCGTTCGTCGAATAGGCCCTTCGGGTGATCGGCTCATTGTAAACGTTCCATTTGCCGTTAAGAGCAACCGGAAGAGCCAGGTCGCCGAGGACGTCATCGATAAACCAGATCGCGGATCCGTTGTTAAACAGCGTCAGCTCAAGAAAACGTTCGTCGATCGTATCCGGCAGTCCCTTCCATTCAAAGACCGAGATCGCGATCTCAGTCAGGCGGTCGATGTACTGCCAGTACGATTTCATGTTTCCTTCGAGTGACGTCTCGAAATTTGTTCTGCGTCTACCCATTAGTTTAATTCCTCATTTGCCGCAAAAGAATAATCACCGGTATGGATCAGGTCCGACCAGAAGGTGATACCGGAGTCGAAGATCTGCTGGATCTTCTGCAGGTCGTCCGAAGGGATCCTTCCGGCGAGTGATGCTTCCCTGGTCTTCACGTATGTCCACCGGCTTCTTGCATGGATGTTCGGCCTTTGTACCCGGCAGCACGCATATCCGAATTTATCGAAGTAATCGTCAATCATCCGTGCGTATTCTTCCGTAATATGTGAATTCTTGAAATAGAAGGCCTTCGCCTCGTTCGCAGCCTCCACGGACCCTCCGGTACTTCCCCTGACAGAATCCGCTTTATTCAGATCGCGCACCATACCTGCGATATTCGAAGACATACCGAGCGGAGCCATCAGAGCCGAAGACACCACGGAATTGAATGCACCGACACCAGCCACACCTGCCGCGGCAGCTCCTGCTGCACCGGCAAAGCCACCGGCAAGCATCGGCACGGCCATCGAAAGCCCGGTCTGAAGAGCGTGCTGTGCCACCCACGCACGGTAGGTGTCAATCGTGAAGGCGAGCTGCGGGAAGCCTGCCAGGATGATCTCCTCCTGCCAGTTTTCGCCGGTGACCGTGCGGTAATTGACCGGCACACACGCGATCTCCGGATTCGACGACAGGGATCCGACCGTCTTTACCGTGAAGGTCGGATTCTCCTCGGAGGCATACGTGAACCATTCATACCGGTATTCCTTCGATCCGTCAAGTGTGTTGACGGTAAAGAAGTTGTAAGGAAACGACAGCAGCTTCTTATTTCTCGGAGTATAGGATCCGACGCGGGAAGGCCTGGCAAATATATGATCATACTTTACCGGAAACCTGGTCGCCGCCGGATAGACATCGGAGGATACTGTCTGGTCCGCTTCACCGGAATAATCAAAGGGAAAATACACCAGCGAAACGATCGAATCCTGCGAGGCAGCCGCCACCGCGTCATCGATCAGCTGCTTAACCTTAAACACATAGGAATCGAACGGAGCTGCAGGATCTTCCGGTGTGCCCGGATCCAGCTTAAATGCGTAATAGTAAACCCCTGAAAAGAGGCCCTGAACAAAAAACTGACTCATTAGCTCGAGCTCCTTAAGAAGGATGTGCAGACCAGCACACCGGGTGTCTCGCAATGCAGGTCCTTCGAAGATCCGGAATACACGATCGGCCCAAACTCCACGCTCTCCGCCTCCAGGTGCTCACCGAAGTTGTCAGTATCCGCGGTCTGTCTCTCGACAAAGCATTCGTCGAATACCATATCGAAGAGATAGGTCTGGATCACGTCAATCTCATAGAAGACGTCGCACACATCGTCGTTCACGTATTCGACATTACGCACGAACGCATAAAAGACCTTAGTTCCGTAGCTTGTATTCCGGAAGAACATATAATTGCAATCGTAAAGATCATCTGCGGGACAGCCGATCCGGCAGACGCCGCGCCGGACACGTTGGTACGTGTTCTTGTCGAAGGCCCTCTTCACCTTCGCGGTGAAGAAGGCCAGCTGCGCGGCTGCCGTGCCGAAGTAATACGTATGCCGGTAATCCGGATCGCACTGCACATCCCGACAGATATAAATATCGGTGTTGGGATTGATATACATAATTATTGTCCTACCTTGACCGTGATCGTGCAGTCTCCTGTAATGACAATTTCATTATCTAAGTTAAACTCAGCGTTACCTGTCAGAACAAACGCAACATTTTCCAACAGCGTTGATTCGTCCTGACCGCACACAAGATCATATAATACGATAGATTCTAAGATTGGGACAGTGGTATCCACATCAGCCAAAAAACGCATTGGGTCTTCTGCTGTATAGGTCTGAGTGCCATCTACCAGATAAGCCCCTGACATTACGCCGAAAAGTGTGACACCTTCATCAGCTACAAATTTTACCGATGCCGTACGTCCAGCTGCAGGCACATTGACAACAACCGGCGAATATGCTTTGCCGGCTGGCGCGGTATAGGTTCCATTTTCTGTAACATTGAGCTGTTCAAACGTCACACTTCCACCGCCTTCCATCAGGGCTCTCACATACGGCCACCATGGTTTTAATTCATACCCGGCAGCTTTGATATTATATGCCATTTTTATCACCTCATAAGAGATCCGGACCCGAAGGTCCGGGTGCTATGGTTTACGGCTCCGCCAGGGTCACGGTCGCTCCGGGTACCAGGTCAACCAGGTCGACATCGGCCATCAAAGCGGTACCGTCGACGTCCACATCGATCTCAAATCCGGTGATCTCGGATCCGGTAGACAGATCGTTCACCGGTACGATCAGCAGTCCGTAAGGCTTAACGGCAATGCCGGCCTCCGTCATATCTTCGCTCTGGATGAAGCGCAGGGTGCGGTTGTCAGCAGTCGCAAACGCAATTACATGGTTACCGTCAGCATCGGTGGAGACGGAATCCACGGTCAGCGTATAGGTCGAAATCTCGGAAGCGGCTGTCGTGGTGAACGCGACGATGTTAGAGAACGGAGAGTAGCTCACGGTCTTTCTGATGTTAAGGAAATAATTCCAGTAATCACCGGCGGCCACAAATTTCTCCGTAAATTTGGTGTAGTTATCATAGACCTGGAAGAATTCACGGTCTGCCAGGATCGCCTTAACATCCGCCATTGCGGTCAGCTCTGCATCGGTCACGGTCTCCAGCTGGTCGGATCCATCGATCACGTTCGCGAAACGTTCATTGTCAAAGGTCGTGAACGAGTCGATGAGCATCAGACGTCCCATAAAGTCAGCCTTGTCCATATGGAAGGAAGCCGCCAGGATATCCACGTCGAATTCCGCGTTAAAGTCGGCATCCATAAAAATGAACTGATCCTCTCTGGGAGTGTTTACATGCACGCCTTCCGCGTTGTAATCGGTGGTGATAAACTGCAGCTTATTCGACATAGCGCGGAATGCCTTGGCAGCTGCGTTCGCGGTGTTGGTGATGGTCTCGCGGTAGATCGTGTGGTTGTTATATGCCTTAATCAGCATATATTTGAAGAGAAGGAACTCATCATATTCCGCCGCGCGGTATACCGCATCGACGATACGTGCGATCATATCCTGCACGCCGTCAAGAGAAAGGAAAGCTCTTCTCAGGTCCTCTTCCTGAATCGTGACCGGATACTGCACATAGTAATTCATCGTGTGGAAGGCGGCACGCACATCCGGAAGAGATCTCTTCAGCTCTCTCGCCTCTGCCTTTTCCACGGAGAATTCTCTCGCCTTCGCGATCTCAACGAAAGTCTCCTCGACGGTCTCACCGTACTCCAGGTATCCCTTCTTGAGCTCTCTGTAAGGGTTATTGAAGGTCGCACTCTTGACTCTTACCAGGGCGATCCGGTTAAGCAGAGCTGAAAGAAATTGGTTTGCCATTGCCGGATATCCGAGAAGGACCTCTCCGACCTTCGGTACGTCGGTTGCTTTTACAACTTCAGGAACAAGATTCTGGTACTCCAGCGAAGCATTCGCACGAATGGTATTCAGAATCTGGATCGTTGTAGCCTGCAGCGATGTTGCTGCAATCTTTTTTCCAGCCATAAGATTTTACCTCGTTTCAGTAACAAAGAGCGCGTCATATGTCAGCTTCTCTTCGTCATCATCGTATGTGTTGATGTTATCAGCTTCGGATTCCTTTTCGAAGAACCGGTCCTTATATTTCTGACGCCAGGCTTTATCGTTCTCCTCGTATTTCTGTTTCCACGCGGTGGAATCCTTCGTCCGCGCGTCGTAATCATCCAGGGTGTCGGTGATGTCTTCGAGAAGCGTGATCGCCTCTTCACTGTTATTCTCACCGAGCACTGCACTGATCGTGCTTAAAATGTCATCCTTCGATTTTACCATAATTCACTCACCATACCGGCGGCCTCAGCCACATCCAGAGCGGCATTCTGGTGGACCGCACATTATCTCCTCCGCCTCCGCCGCCGGACGTAAAGAAGCGGTAAATCAGCAGCACGTTTGTCCAATACTCATCATTTGTAAGATAGCGGTTCTCCGACACCCACGTGCCCGGAGTGTCGTTACCGTGGATCCGCAGCCATTCATAGGCTGCGTGCGCGGCATCGATTCTCGCCTGCAGGTTACCGGCTCCCTGTACAAGCCCTTCCCATCCGGTCTTCCAGCACTCCGTCAGGAAATCCAGATCCGTACTGGTCGATGCCAGGAAAGACTGCAGATCCGCATAAGCGGTTGCCGGCGGATTCTGATACCAGACGTTTTCCTGGAGCAGGTAGAGCAGCTGACCGTAACCGTCACCGGGCTGGTATCCGTTCGCGGCAAGCCACTGATACATCTGCCACAGTCTTCCGTGCGTATCTCCGCCGGTGTTGGTCCACTGACCGAGGCCGAAGCCGCGGTTCAGGTCTATAAAGGATCCGGGACCGAGGGAAGGCGTCTCCCACAAGCCGGGGTTGCAGCCGGACTCAATGGTCATGTTGCCTATGATCGCCGCGATCACATACAGCGAGACGGAAGATCCGATGTCACCGGAACCCCAGCGGAAGATCCTCGTGAAATTCGAGCTCGTCGAATAATAGGTAGAGATCGACACATCCTTATCCAGATTATTCGCAAAGTGCTGATGCGCTCCCATGCAGATGCCTCTTCCGGTTCCGCCCGTGTGCACCATCTCGGTATGCCCCTGACGCCACACGATGTCGCCCGGCTTCCACTCTCCGGAGATCGATACCTCGGTCCATCCCATGTACAAAAGCCAGGGCACCTCTCCCCAGCTGCCGTTCCCGGTCCGGATCGCGTTGCCAGAATAATTCTCGCCCTGGGTCGCGTTATAGGCAGCTACGCACGGATACCCGCCGGCCAGAAGCGCATACCAGATAAACGAGCTGCAGTCATAGTACGTGATGCCGTTCACGGTCTGCTGGTTTCGGTAAATCTGGGAGTATCCTACGTTCGGGGCGTTGCAGGTGTTAATCGCCCACTGATAAGCAGCTGTCAGGTCCGGCATGGTTACTCACCGAGCAGCCGCTTCCAGCAGGCCGGGCCGAAGCTGCCGTCATTCCTTCCGTTCGTGCCGCACTCACACCCATACGCGCGCTGGATCTCCTGGAAGCGGTTGATCGCGCGCACCGTCTCGTCTCCGCAGATGCCGTCAATATCGATCGGCTTGCCATCGGTGCCGACAAACTGAAGCATACGTAGAGCCGACTGCAGCACATATACGTCGGTCCCTTTGCTTCCCTTTTTAACGGTCGACCACTTTTTCAAGGTCCAGGTCCTTTCCGAGAATGTCGCAGAGCTTCGTCAACGCTAAAGTATTGTTATTCAAAGCATTGGTGATCTGCGTCATTTCCTCTTTGTGACGGTCATTCAACGCGGTGATCTCCGCACGGCTGGAATCCACGATGTACTTGACATAGTACATCAGAGCACCGCAGCACACGATCGGAAATCCCATCGTCGTAATGGCCTGCATTAAGGTTTGAATGTCCATGATTGATTCACCTCGTGTTACCGGAATCTATTCTTCCGGCTATTATAATTGTACATACAATTTGACAAGTTGTCAATCATTTGTTATGATGCAATTAGGGTGATTATTTATGTATTATGATGGATCAAAACTCTTATCCATGATGGATATCAATGGCAAACAGCCGGAGATCTATATATGTACGTCGAACCGGTCAGCGGGAAAAACCACGTGGTTTTCACGTTACCTGGTCAAGCGATATCTTGACCACAAGGAAAAATTCGGCCTGCTTTACCGGTTCGATTACGAGCTCGACGATGTAGCCGAGAAATTTTTCAAAGACATCCAGGGGCTCTTTTTCCCGACACATAACATCTCTGCTAAGAAAAAGAGCCGCGGGATGTACGCAGAGCTCTACCTGGATGACTATTCGTGCGGATACGCGCTGGCTCTCAATAAAGCCGACGCGATCAAGAAAAACTCGCATCTCTTCTCTGACATCCAGCGGTTATATATGGATGAATTCCAGAGCGAGACGAACCACTACTGTTCCAACGAAGTTCAGAAACTCATCAGCATTCACACCTCGATTGCGAGAGGAGCAAACAAGCAGGTTCGCCGCGTGCCGGTGTACCTGGTGGGAAATCCGGTCTCCCTGATTAATCCTTATTACGTAGAGCTCGGGATCTCCGACCGGATCCGGACCGACACCCGGTTCCTGAAGGGCGATGGCTTCGTGCTGGAGCAAGGATATAATGAAGCAGCTGCAAAGGCTCAGGCCGGATCCGCCTTCAACCGGGCATTCTCCGCAAACAAATATGCCGGTTACGCGTCTGAGGGAAAATACCTGAACGATAACCAGAATTTCATCGAACGGCCTGAAGGGACCGGCAGGTATATCTGCACGCTCCGCTATATGGGTACGGACTACGCGCTTCGGGAATTTGCGGAGGCCGGCGTGATCTACTGTGACGATCATCCGGATCTCACACATCCGAACCGGATCTCCGTCACCACCGAAGATCACGAGATCAACTTCGTCATGCTGGCCAGGCACGATCTCTTCATTATGCGGCTCCGGGATCTCTTCGAGAAGGGCTGCTTCCGTTTCAAAAATCTGCGCTGCAAGGATGCCGTGCTGAAGGCACTGTCCTATTAATAAGGTATCTCCCGCGGTTACCGCATCTGCCGGACCGGAATGATCACAGCTGGAATACGCTGCCGGATGCCGGATTCGGACCTGTCACCCGCTTTTGTGGACCCGCGGTCAGGATATATGAAGGCCCTCTGTTTTCAGGGGGTCTTATTTTGTGCAACTTGTACAGTTTCGAGCATGATCTTTGTGCAACCTGCCAATATCTTTTCTTGGAACCCGGATGTATAATAGACTCAAGAGATGAGGGAAAGAGCCCTTACCCAGGAAGGAGAATACAAAATGAAGTACATGATCGAGGTCAACGCTAAGTATATGGTGAGCATCGAGGCAGACAGCCCGCTGCAAGCTGAGCACAAGATCCTGAACGAGAATGACGGATGCTGGGGAGCGCTGGCATTCGATCAGAGGATGATGAAGACCGAGACCTTCGCCGGTGCGGTAGCAACCTGCGAGACGGTGAGCATCAGAGAGCTGCAGAGCATGAGCCAGGACTACAGCGAGAAGGTAAGCAGTTACGCGACGGCCAGAGATGAAGTCAAGCAGCAGGCAGCAATCATTGAGGATCTCATGAGACAGCTGAAAGATGCGGAAGAGAAGATGAAGAGCCTGAAGAGTAATGAGATCAACGCACAGAAGGTAATGAACCAGGCAGCCGAGAAGCTCGGGGTTAGAGCATAATAGAGAAAGGCAGGCGGGCCTCCGGGCCCGCAGAAAGGAGTGTACTTTGTACTTAGGAAGCAATAAATTGGTAATTGCGATCTGGAACGGAACATTCTGTGTTCTGGAATACTTCGAGGATTACGAACCCGTATTCGTGGGAAGTTACGAAGAATGCCAGGCGTACCTGAAGACCAGATACATCGAGTATCTTGAATCTTTACTCTAAGGAAGGAGAATACTATGAAGGCACGTTATATAGGATGTACGCACGATGGTTGGCAGCACACTGAATTACACTACGAATACCGTGGATATACCTACATTGTGACGAAGCACAATAACGGATACATGGATGAACCACTCTCTGCGCAGCATGAAAGAGAACAACGCGCCATCGACGAAAGAATCGCACATAAAGATGATCCTATCCCTGAATGGGTATATGAAGGATCCGGACAAGAAGGTTTTGATTTGTTTTGGAAATATGTAAACGAATAACGAAAGGAGTAACGAAGATGGCAAAATTCAGTAAGAGCTGGAACCCGCGCAAGCGGAGGATCCGCAGGAAGCCGGACTTTAACGAGCGGCAGGATATGGCAGTCAAAGCGCAGCTGATCGACCGGAGATGCGGCTACGAGCTGCCGCTGGAGCATTATCAGGAGATCGCGGGATATCTGATCAGATGGGAGGAAGATGATGGAAGACATTAATACAAGAGGGTATTTCGTGTTCCTTCACGATTTTGACGAAAAATGGGATTGCGTCGGTGAATTTAAGACCTACAGAGAAGCCGTGGAATGCTTAGAGGAATACAGAAAATACGGTGAGGTCCAGATCCTGACTGACGTGTGGACCGTGGTTAAGGAGGTCTTTGGATGATGGAAGGTAAAATGGTGATGATCTCCGGGAAGATCTACCAGATCAAGGAGCAGCTGCACAAGAAGCTCTTCCTGGCGGAGGAGATGGAGGTCATCGGGGATGACCTGGTGCATACCGGATCCGAGGTCTATATTACCGAATGGGAGCTGAAGAGATATGGACAGATCTTATGAAGAGCTGAAGAATGCGGTGGTCGTGCAGGCCGTGAAGGACTACCGGTTCTGCCAGGAGAAGAAGCCGGAGCTGGAGAAGCTCATGAAGTCCGAGAAAAATCCGGATAAATATGAACAGATCCTCTTGGAATACCGGAGAATCTGTGCTATGATAAGAGACGTAGAGAGGTTTTTGACCTCACCGTACGGATCATTGTTTCTGGATAACATCAGCGGAGAATGGCTGCTGGACCAGTTAAGAAAGGAGTAAAGGCATGAAGAAAAAAACAAGAAGAGCGTGTGCGTATTTCTGGTGGATCCTTTACCGGATCGTCGAGGGGGTGAAGGAGGCATGAAGAAATCACTCATCAATTACTTAAACGGTGACCGGGACATATTCGTTTCGTTCGCCGGCTGGGATTCCTGGATCATGACGGAATTCTTCATGATCAAGGTCTTCTCGGAGGACCTCTTCGAGGTCAAGCGGATCGCGAAGCTCATGAGTGAGGACTTCAACCGATTCGCGAAGCATACCTGGAAGATCGACCGCTTCGGCAAGAGCGAGCCGGTCAGCTTTAAGCCTGAGGATATGATCCAGGGAACCGAGCGGAGGCTGGAGCCAACCGGCTTCACGATGTATTCGGATGGTATGCCGGATGTGACCGTGCTGATGGATGCGGATAACGGTGATAATGTTCACATCGACACGAGATTCTTTGACTGGGTGACCGATGCGGTGGAATATGAGATGATCGCTCATCACAAGCTCTTTTCCCTGGTCGTCTTCCTGAACAAGGATGTCGAACCGGTCGCAGGGATCTGTCCGGTCCGCCGGATGACCAGCATGAAGGTGGTGAGAGAAGAATGAAGCTCACCGTGCGTGTGATGGACCGGATCCGCGGGAAGATCGAAGAACGGATGAAGGCCTGCATGGCCGTGAGATATTCATTTAACCAGACGACCGGTGTGATGCGGGTCTTCATCTACCTGGAGCCCGGCCTGGTGCTCTCCGAGGAGCTGACGGAGGAGGAAGCGGAGAAGCTGACGGTGGATGCCGCTGCGCTTCTCCTGACCTTCCGCCTGCAGGCAGCTCTCCAGAGCCGATATTTCAAAGAATATGTTTAACGAAAGGAGAAAAGCAAGATGCCACGTAAACCGGTGATTTCCAGGACGATGACCGCACAGCAGGTGGTCGCTCTCCGGACCGATGTGAAAAGAGAGAAGGTTCGGCACGAGACCTTCCTCCTGGTCGGATCCTTTCAGGACAAGGAAGCGATCCTGAAGAAGTGCCGCGAGCTCTACGACGATGAGGATCTGGTGACCAGCCGGATCAAGAGCGTGAAAGAGGTCAAGGTTTTTGCCGCAATGTCACCGCAGAAATTCATCGATGCTGCGGATGATATAAATATTCTCTAAGAAAGGAAAAAACAAGAATGAACAGTGTGATTTTAGCAGGTCGGATGACCAGAGACGCGGAGGAGAGACAAGCAAAGGATCTGACGATCGTCAGCTTTACGCTGGCAGTGGATCGCCGGACGAAGGAGCGGGAGGCGGATTTCATCCGCTGCACAGCCTTCGGCAGCACCGCGGAGTTTATCGCTAAGTATTTCAGGAAGGGTGACGGCATGACCGTCCGTGGCCACATCCAGACCGGATCCTACGAAGGGAAGGACGGCGGCACCGTATGGACGACAGATGTGATTGTCGATGAGTGCGAGTTTCCGCTCTCCAATAAGAAGGAAGAGCCCGAGCCGGCTCCGGCGAAGAAAAGCTACCGCAGATAAGATAGACCGGAAGGCCGGGCCGAAAGGTCCGGCTTTTCCTTATGAGGTGATAAGATGGCAAGACGAACACACGAACAGATCGTCGAGGAATACGCAAAGGAATACGACCGGATCCGGAAGCAGATCGCCCGAATGAGGCAAAGAGGATATACGGTTGATGGGATCCAGCCGGCCAGGGTACCAAAGAAAGATATCAAGGCTCGTGATCTGGAGAAGCTGAAGAAGCTGACCAATGAAAAGATCTACGAGAAGTCGACCTTCGATGGATTCTCCGGTGAATTTATGAGGAAGGCAGAGCAGCACGAGCGTGCAAAGAAATCCGCGGCAACCAGGAGAATGAAGCAAGAGCAAAAGAAACCTGGAATCGACTTTATACCGGAGCCATCGGCAGCTCCGGAAGCTCCCACGCCTCCAGCAGCTCCGCCGGCTCCTCCGGAAGAGCCGCCAACGCCTCCGGGGCCGGAAGCCCTGACGGATGAAGAAGAGGCTGCTTTAGATCGTCTGAATGACATCATCCGTCAGTATAAAGAAGATATCCGGAAACAAATGGAATCCTGGGAAGCGAACATGATCCGGCGAATCGGCAGAAAGAAATTCGCCGGCATGATTGTAGACGCGCTGGATGCCGGTTTTGTGATCGAATGGGTGCCGCCGTCACAGCAGCCAGGGAACGGTATGCTGATCAAGGATACCATTAATTCATATATGCCGGATGATATCAGCGAAGAAGACAGAGAAGAAAGTGAGGATGAATGGGACGATATTCTGGATGCGTTCGAAGACGATGAGGATTATCTCCCATTCGACTGAAGCATGAACAAAAAAGCAAGCGATAAAAGAAGGTTCATGGGTGACTTCGAGACGACGGTCTACAAGGGACAGGAGCATACGGAGGTCTGGGCGGCTGCGCTGACGGAGATCGGAGGCCCGGATGAAGTGACGATCGATCACTCGATCGAGGATTTCTTCGACCGCCTGAAGAGCTTCGATCAGTCGATCATCGTCTATTTCCACAACCTGAAATTCGACGGCGAATTCATTCTGTCGTATCTCTTGAATGTCGCCGGCTACCGCCAGGCCGTCCTGCTGGATGACGACGGCGAGGTCACCGATTACAAAAACCGGAAGGAGCTGAGGGATCATGAATTCATCACGATGATCTCGGATCGTGGTGCTTGGTATACGATTACGGTCCGGATCGGCCACCGTACCATCGAATTCCGGGATTCCCTGAAGCTCCTGCCCTTCTCCGTCGCAGAGATCGGAAAGGCATTCAAGACCAGGCACCAGAAGCTCACGATGGAGTATACCGGCTTCCGGTATGCCGGCTGCGAGATCACGCCGCAAGAGCAGGAGTATATCGCGAACGATGTCCTGGTCGTGAAGGAAGCCCTGGAGATTACCTTCTCTCAGGGGCACGACCGGCTGACGATCGGCAGCTGCTGCCTGGAGGAATTCAAAGGCATTACCGGCAAATTTGATTACGAATACCTCTTCCCTCAGCTGGAGCAGATCCATCTGGATCCGGAGATCTATACCCAGGAGGATGCTGATGCCTGGATCCGGAAGAGCTACCGCGGCGGCTGGTGTTATCTGGCAAAGGGCAAAGAGAATCAGATGTTCTACGAAGGGACCACCGCAGACGTCAACTCACTTTATCCTTCGATGATGCACTCGGAATCCGGCAACCGGTACCCGGTCGGCTTCCCGACCTTCTGGTCTGGCAACTTCATTCCGGAAGAAGCATATATCAATAATCATTACTATTTTGTCCGGATCCGTACCCGGTTTTACTTAAAGCCCGGCAAGCTGCCGTTTATCCAAATAAAGGATAACGTGATCTACCGTCCGACCGAATGCCTGGAGACGTCTGATTTCATCCATCCCAGGACGAAGAAGCACAGCATCTATTATACCAGCCGAGACGGAGTAAAGGATACCCGCGTTACGATGACGATGACGATGACCGATTATATTCTCTTCTGCGAACAATATGCAGCAGCTGACTTCGAGATCCTGGGCGGCTGCTGGTTCCAGACGCGGATCGGCATCTTCGACGCGTACATCGATAAATACAAGAAAATCAAGATGGAATCGAAGGGTGCGCAGAGAACGCTCGCGAAGCTCTTCCTGAATAACCTCTATGGCAAGCTCGCGACAGGCCGCGACTCATCGTTTAAGCTTCCGGTGCAGGAAGACGAGCTGGTGCGTTACCGATCGATTTACCAGAGCGAGAAGAGGCCCGGATATATCGCGATCGGATCCGCGATCACCTCCTATGCGCGTAACTTCACGATCCGGGCCGCTCAGGCCAACTACCACGGCAGGAATAATCCAGGATTCATTTATGCGGATACCGATTCGATACACTGCGATCTCCCTCCGGAGCAGGTGAAAGGCATCCGGGTGGATCCGAATGCCTTCTGCTGCTGGAAGCTCGAGAGCTGCTGGGATCAGGCGATCTTCGTTCGCCAGAAGACATACATCGAGCATGTAACAAAAGAGGACCTGCAGCCGATCGAACATCCGTACCACAATATCAAGTGTGCCGGCATGCCGAACCGGTGCAAAGGATTCCTGAATGCCTCGTTCGACGGAGTGATACCGGAAGGCGACTGGAAGGAAAACGAGCTCCGGTTCATGCAGCAGCCAAGAAACTATGCCGATTTCAAGCGCGGCCTGCTGGTACCTGGCAAGCTGGTGCCCAGGCGGATGCCCGGAGGAGTCGTGCTTGCAGATACAACTTATGAGATCCGCAGTTGACAGAGGCCAGTAAGCGTGATAAGATGAAGATGCAGAAGAAGCCGCACCGGCGGCAGGTGGTTTTTGCTTGCTTTTACACCTGCCCCTCCGTGCCGGTGCGGCGGGTGCTTTTGCGATATGAGCGACGCAGGCCGCAGGCCAGCGGAGCGGGCGGAAGATGATTTCATGGATTGTCATGTGTAACCTCCTAGATGAACGAGGAGTATATCGTGTTGGTTTGTAAACAGGTACAGCAATGTTCCTGAAGTCGGGTCGTAGCCATGTCGTTCTGTGAGCCAAGGAGATGAAAGGCAGAGTTGTCTTCCTAAGACCGCTTGGCCTCCGACTTGCGGAAGATGATTTCATGGATTGTCATGTGTAACCTCCTAGATGAACGAGGAGTATATCGTGTTGGTTTGTAAACAGGTACAGCAATGTTCCTG
>JAZNRA010000047.1:0-7958 GCA_045590415.1 Acutalibacteraceae bacterium
CTTTTACGCACGCCCTTATCCAAGCCGAATCGCACGACTGCGTTTGTGATCCCTAACGTGAGCAAGGGTAACAACAGATTTCCGCTCTGCTGGAGCATATCAGTAATACCGTATTCGCCTTGGGACAATACCTCGGTATACAGACGCGTGAGAAAGAACGATAATAGTTTGGAACTAAACGTGCCGATCGCAAATATAATCGTATTGGAAAATAAGCGCTTATATTTATCCATCACGATCTTCCTCCTTTCCGCATCTTTATTAGAATACCGATATTTTAAGTTGTTGTCAAGTGTGAGGACTTGCGCTTTAATCCCTTTTGTGATACACTGATGCCAGTCTTATGAAAAAGAGAGGCCATCCTTTATGTCTTCACGCGTTTCCCCTATACGCAGCACCGTCTGTCCGTTACTTGCCGCCTTGATCTGGGGGTCTGCATTTGTGGCGCAAGATATTGCCGCAAAAGATTTGGACCCCTTCACCGTCAACGCCGTCCGTTCCTGGTTCGGCGCCTTTGCCCTTTTATTTATTTGCTTTTTATTCCGAAAAAAAATTGCCGTACCACAGGAAAAGCGTACCACTTATAAAAAACAACTGATTTGGGGAGGAATCGGCTGCGGCTTATTACTTACGGTCGCCGCTAACCTCCAGCAAGCCGGCATTGGGGATACCGACCCCGGAAAAGCCGGATTCATCACGTCGCTGTACGTAGTGCTCGTGCCTATTCTCGGCATTTTTCTTCGCCGACGTGCGCCCTACACCGTATGGATCGGTATCGGCTTATCCCTTGTCGGTCTTTATTTACTGTGTATAACCGATTCTTTCAGCGTTTCTCCCAGCGATCTTCTCATATTATTATGTGCCTTATTCTTCGCCCTGCAAATTTTATTGGTAGACAGACTCCCCGAGATCAACAGTATACACTTATGCTGTGTACAATTATTTGTGGTTGCTGTTATCAGCACCGTTTTAATGTTCGTGTTTGAATCGCCGTCGTTAACTCTGATCATCAAGCACTTATTTCCGCTTATATATATCGGCGTTTTCTCCAGCGCCATCGCCTATACCTTGCAGATCGTTTCCCAAAAAGGCAGTAATCCCACCGTCGTTTCACTACTTCTGTGTCTGGAATCGGTATTTGCCGTTCTCACCGGGTGGATCGTCCAGGGCGACACCCTCACTCCACGCGAAATCCTCGGTTGCTGCCTGATGTTTGCCGCCGTAACACTCGCCAGCATTCCCGCAAAAGATAAGAAAATAGCATAACAAACAAATTTCTCCGCTTTTTTTGTACAAAACATAGAAAGCGGATTTTTTGCAATTTTCCACTTTACTTTGCTAATGCGGTGGTGTATAATGAGCACATCATCAAATGAGAGAGGGATATTCGTAATGAAAAAGTATTTCGCCTTGTTGTTAGCTTGTCTGCTGGTTATCACCTGCTTCGCCGGTTGCGGCAAAGAGCCCGCTAAAGATAACAGCGACGCCACCACCACTGCCCCCAAAGCAGCTGATACCGTTGTCACCGTGGGTTACACCATTTACGCGCCCATGAACTACGAAGAGAACGGTGAGTTGGTCGGTTTTGACACCGAGTTAGCCAAAGCCGTGTTTGAAAAGTTGGGCAACAAAGTCGTTTTCAAGTTGATCGATTGGGATCAAAAGTATACCGAACTCAATTCCGGTACTATCCAATGCATCTGGAACGGCTTTACTGCCAACACCGCTGACGACGACGGCGTAGCGCGTGCTGATAAGGTGGATTTCTCCTATAACTATATGGGCAACAAGCAGGTTATCGTTGCTAAGGCAGATCTCGCGAAGACGATTACCGATACCAAGAGTTTAGCCGGTAAAGTCGGTGCCGTGGAGAAAAGTTCTGCCGGCGATACCTATCTGACCAAGACCTTAACCGGTGCCATCAAAAAAGGTGTTACCTCTCAGCTGGATGCCATGAAAGAACTCAGCTTGGGCGCCGTTGATTTCGTTGTTGCTGACGAGCAGTTGGCAAAAGCGTACGTGGGTAAAGGGGACTATGCCGGCTTGGAGATCGCAGCAAACGTATACAGCGACGCTGAATACTATGCAATCGGCTTCAAGAAAGGTTCTGACCTGACAGCGAAAGTCAACGGTGCTTTGGAAGCGCTGGCCGCTGACGGTACTATCACGAATTTGGCAAAGAAATATAAACTTGAAAACACCGCCATCACCGATTTCTCCGATCAGAAAAAGTAAAAAGCAATAACGTAAAAACTTGCAAGGTGCCAAAGCACCTTGCAGTTTTTCTGTTTTTAGAAAAGGGTATAACATGGAATTTTTAACTATCACACAAGATTTGCTGCAAGGATTCGGTATCACCTGCTTGCTGTTTATCATGACCTTGATCTTGGCTATCCCCTTAGGACTGTTGTTTGCATTTTGTTCGATGAGCAAGATCTCGATCATTAAGATTCCGACTAAAATTTTCATTTGGATCATTCGTGGTATTCCGCTAATGTTATTTATTTTTGTAATTTACTATTTACCAAGTTTGTTGGCGGATGGTAACGCATCGTTGAACATATTTAACACGATTGATCTGAAAATGACGATTGCCGCCGGCAGTAATGAATTGTTGTGGCAAGGTCGTTTTTTGGCGGTGCTTATTGCCTTTGTTATCAATTACGCGTGTTATTTTTCAGAGATCTTCCGCGGAGGCATCGAAAGCGTTTCCCAAGGGCAATATGAAGCGGGCTACGTTTTAGGTATGACCAAATCGCAAGTGTTCTTCAAAGTAGTTCTCAAACAAGTTATCAAACGCATCGTTCCCGCCCTATCGAACGAGATCATCACATTAGTAAAGGATACGGCTTTGGCAAATGCTATTGCAATCCCCGAGATCATCAAGTGTGCCAAGGATATGGCTTCGTCGCAAGCGTTGATCTGGCCGCTCTTTTACACAGCGGCATTCTATTTGCTGTTTGTCGGCATTTTAACCGTGGTTTTAAACCGAGTGGAGAAAAAGCTCTCCTACTTTAAAGCATAAAGGAGAGAATGTCATGGCTTATTTGGAAGTAAAAAACATATACAAACGATTTGGAAAAACCGAGGTGCTCAAAGGCATTGATTTTTCCATGAAAAAAGGCCAAGTAGTATCTATCATCGGTTCTTCGGGAAGTGGTAAAACCACGCTTTTGCGTTGCCTTAACTTTTTGGAAATTGCCGATGCCGGTACCTTTTCGGTCAACGACAAAGTGTTGTTTGATGCCGAAAATCAAAAAGTGTTGACAGATGCACAAGTACGCGAAAACCGTTTGCACTTCGGATTGGTATTTCAAAACTTTAACTTGTTCCCCCAATACAACGTGTTGGAAAATGTGTGCTTAGCGCCGAAACTGCAAGCCAAAGAACGACCGGATTACAAGGCAAACGCCAAGAAGATCAACGCCGAGATCGAAGCCAAAGCGCATAAACTTATTGACGACGTCGGATTATCCGCGAAATGCGAAGCGTATCCGTGTGAGTTGTCCGGTGGTCAGCAACAGCGTGTCGCGATCGCCAGAGCGCTCGCTCTTGATCCGGAAATTCTGTTCTTTGACGAGCCGACCTCGGCATTAGACCCCGAGTTGACCGGTGAAATTTTGAAAGTCATTAAAGAATTAGCACAACGGGATATGACGATGGTTATCGTCACGCACGAGATGCAGTTTGCCGCCGAGGTATCGGATCAGGTCATCTTTATGGACGGCGGTGTGATCGTGGAGCAAGGGACACCGGACGAGGTCTTTGTACATCCGAAAAACGAACGTACCAAAGCGTTTTTATCACGATATAACAACGCATAATTTAAACAAAGGACACCGCTGCAGAAGCTCTGCAGCGGTGTCCTTTTTTGTGTTTTATTTCGTGCCGAAAATACGGTCACCGGCGTCACCGAGGCCGGGCACGATGTAGCAGTTTTCGTTCAGGCGCTCATCCAGTGCGGCACAATAAATCTGCACGTCGGGGTGAGCTTCCATCAACGCCTTCAAGCCCTCGGGAGCGGCAATGATGCACATAAACTTAATACTGCGCGGCCCACGCTGTTTGATCTGACCGATCGCATCGATCGCAGAACCACCGGTAGCCAGCATCGGGTCAAGTACGATAACGTCACGTTCACCGATGTCACCGGGCAACTTGCAATAGTATTCCACCGGCTTCATGGTGGTTTCGTCACGATACAATCCAATGTGACCGATGCGTGCAGAGGGAACCAATTCCACAGCACCGTCAACCATGCCGAGACCCGCGCGCAGAATCGGAACAAACGCCAACTTACGGCCGGCAATCTTGCGCGATTTGGTTTTGGCAATAGGGGTCTCCACCGTCACCTCGCAGGTAGGAAGATCGCGGGTGGCTTCATAGCACATGAGACCGGTGATCTCACGAATGAGCTCGCGAAACTGCTTTGAACTGGTATTCTTATCACGCAAAAGGGTGACCTTGTGTTGAATGAGCGGATGATCAGCGATAAAAGGTTTTAACATAATAGTCCCTCCATACTGTATTTCACATCATTGCTTTGATGTTTGTTCCTGTTTCGCACGCAATTCGCGTTCTGCCTGCGGCAAGCGGAGATACGCAGGCAGTAAAGCTTCCCCACTGACACAGTCCCCCCTATCAATGGCGGAGAGTGCCTCAACAGCGACACCGGAAGCGTGTTGATAGCGCAAGGGCTCCGGCGCAATAACCAAGCCGGGAATCGTGTCGTGCAATGAAGCATAGGTAATTGCCGCGCCATCACCAACTACCATAATCGGTCTGTTTTCGTCTTTTAGACGACTTTTAACTTCTTCCAAGGGTAAGGCCTCATCAGGCGTCAGCCGTTCAATATTGCCGTTTTTCACCGAAAAGAGAGCCGTATAGATCTGCTGACAACGAGCATCCATCGCCGTTAAGATCAAGCCGGTATACGGGATGCCCTCAAACCGCCGCGCCATACCCGCAAGGGTGGATACCGCTACGCAAGGCAGATCGTTCGGGAACGCCAACCCTTTGACCGCGGCAACACCGATACGCACGCCGGTAAAGGAGCCGGGTCCCACCGCCACCGCCAGATGCGTAATGTCCGAAAGAGACATCGCCGCGTTCTTCAGCATATCGTGAATCATCGGCATGAGTGTTTGACTATGCGTCAAACGGTTGTTGACAGAAGCCGTACACACGATCTGCTCTGTTCCGTTTTCACGACGGAGCACTGCGCACGATGCCGGGCCGGCAGAAGATTCTACCGCAAGCAGGGTAACCGGTTTTTGTTCTGTCATAGTGTTGCCCCCTCGATGGTAATCTCCCGTTCGGTTTCGGACAAGCGGCAAAACGTAACGCGCACCGCATCAGGCGGTAGTGCCGTCTCAATATTTTCGCTCCACTCCACCGCAAGGATCGCGCCCTGGTCTTGATAATCGTAGTATCCGGTGGTATCCAAATCCTCCCAACCGGTAACGCGATACATATCAAAATGGACAAGCGGCGGCTTACCGCCATAGTTATTCACAAGGGCAAAGGTAGGACTTGATACGTGGGCATCCGGCGATAACACGCTCGCCATACCGCGCACAAAAGCGGTTTTCCCCATGCCGAGTCCACCGAAAAAGGCAACCACGGTGCCGGCAGTACAACAAGCTGCCAAACGTGCACCGAGTTCACCGGTTTCGGATTCGCTGTGCGTTACAACCGTCATACTGCCCACCTCCTTTTTATATAGCCATTATTCTTATAGTATCACAATTTCTTCGTTTAGAAAAGAGGAAAATCCAACGTTTCGAAAAGTTTTCCGTAACACGGTTCATACTAACGTGGGGTGATAGTATGAACCGCGTGCATACCGTAAAAGAATTGACGCGTCATACCGATTGGTTACTGCTTGTTCACTGCGTTGCCGCTTCTTTATACGGACTATTGCTGATATATTCCGCAAACGCGTCCGGAGCAGGCGGTAATCCGACCATGCAGGCACTTTGCTTACTTTTCGGCATAGCGACAGCATGCTTCGTTTCTCTCATAAACTATCGCTCAATCGCCGCACGTTGGTATCTCCTTGCCTTGCCGTCACTCGTGTTGATGGCGCTGACCTTCACACCCCTTGGATATGAGGTTCCCGGCACGGACGACCGCAACTGGCTGTTACTCCCGCTCGGATCACAGAACTTCTTGTTACAGCCGTCAGAGCTGCTTAAAATCGTGTTTATCGTTACCTTTTCACACCACATCGCCGCACTTGGCGATCGTATTCGCAAACCGTTTCCCTTATTGGGGTTGTGCGCACACGGCGCGCTCCCCATAGTGTTAATATTTTTGCAAGGAGACGACGGTAACGCCTTTATTTGTATCATACTGTTTACGGCGCTTTTGATCGTCGGCGGATTACCGCTTCGATATATCCTCGGCGGAACGGTTTCGCTTGCCGCCATGGTGCCGCTCGTTTGGCAACAAATGAGCCCCGATAAAAAGGCGCGCTTTCTCTGTTTGTTTCAAGTCGATGCCTACCGCAACACCACCGGCTGGCAACAAGAATTAAGTGTGACCGCGATCGGCGCGGGAGGCATACACGGTGTGGGATACCTGCAAGGCGGCAAGGACAATTTATACGCCCGTCAAAACGACTTCATCTTCACCGTTGCGGGTGAAGAATTCGGGTTTTTCGGTGCCGTACTCGTATTGCTGCTTCTCTCCCTTATCCTGCTGCTTCTGTACCGCACCGCACGAAAATCAGCAAATCAAACCGGAGAATTACTATGCACCGGCCTGCTCGTTTTGATTGGCTCACAGGCAATTGTCAACATCGGTATGACGTTACGCGTGATGCCGGTGCTCGGCATTACACTCCCCTTTTTCAGTGCCGGCGGCAGTTCCCTGCTGACACTGTTTCTCGGCGTGGGAATTGCCATGAGTGTATACCGCTATCGCTATTCACGCTATTAGGATTTTGCATCATACCAGGTTTTTCCGGTATGCACGTCGGCTCTCAAGCGAACAGACAGTGTTGCCGCTTGTTCCATTTCCTCACGCAGGATCGTTTCCACGCGGTCGGCATCGCTTTCCAATGCTTCCACGATCAGTTCGTCGTGCACCTGCAGGATCAGTTTGGCATCCACCTGCTCTCGGTGCAGACGATCATGGACACGAATCATCGCAAATTTAATGATGTCCGCCGCAGTTCCTTGAATAGGCATGTTGCGCGCAACGCGTTCACCGAATGCGCGCGTCATGTGATTCGATACACGCAGTTCCGGCAACGGACGGCGACGGTTAAACAGTGTAGCAGCATAACCCGTCTGCTTTGCCGTTTCGATCAGCCCATCCATATACCCGGCAACCGCACTGTAATGTGCCAGATATTGCTCAATATAGCGTTTTGCTTCGCCGTAACTGACGTGGATATCCTCCGACAACGAATGCGCACCAATCCCGTATACAATGCCGAAGTTGACGGCCTTTGCCTGCGAGCGCATCAGCGGAGTAACCAGTTCCTCCGGTACGTCAAAAACCTGAGAGGCAGTAATACGGTGGATATCTTCCTCGTTATTAAACGCATCCACCATCGTTTTATCCCCCGACAATGCGGCGAGCACGCGCAGTTCTATCTGAGAATAGTCAGCGTCGCACAAAACGTACCCTTCCTTTGCGCGGAAGAAACGGCGCAGTTCACGTCCCAATTCCTGGCGAACCGGTATATTCTGAAGATTCGGTTCGGTAGACGAGATACGGCCGGTACGCGTTTCGGTTTGATTGAACGAGGTATGGATTCGTCCGTCGGGTGCGATCACCTTAAGCAGCCCGTCGCAATAGGTGGATTTCAGTTTGGAAAGCGTACGATACGTTAAGATCATATCCACCACCGGGTGAGCAAGGCGCAAGCCCTCAAGCACCTCGGCGTTGGTGGAATAACCGGATTTTGTTTTCTTCTTGGCAGGCAGCCCCAAATCCTCAAAGAGGGC
>JAZNRA010000048.1:0-4770 GCA_045590415.1 Acutalibacteraceae bacterium
ATCCGACTTATCAAGCGCGGCATGAGCGCCAAGGACATCGCCGCCGAGGTTGCGTCTCTCACCGACAAGGTGTCGGCGAGCTTTGTCATTGATACGCTGGAATTTCTCCACAAGGGCGGTCGTTGCTCAGCGCTTGCTATGATGGGTGCGAACTTACTGCAACTGAAGCCCTGCATCGAGGTGGACAACACCTGTGGCAAAATGGGCGTCGGCAAGAAGTATCGCGGATCGTTGGATAAGTGCCTGCAGCAGTACGTGCAGGATAAACTTGACGGGCGCACGGATATTCGTACCAACCGTGTTTTCATCACACATTCCGGTATTTCACAAGAGCGTATTGCGTTGGTAAAAGCCGAGGTGGAGAAGTATCAAAAATTTGATGAAATTCTGATCACTCGCGCCGGTTGCACCATTTCCTCGCATTGCGGTCCGAACACACTTGGCGTTCTGTTTATGACGAAATAATGGAAAACGGCCTCTCATCGATTGATGAGAGGCCGTTTTCATATGATGGTCAAAATGCGTAATGCCAGCGCACCTATGCCTACACCTATCAAAAATAATCCCCAGTACCGAATAAGCCGCAGCCGTCTGGCGCGTTTAAGTCCGGTGTAGCCGGTGGCGGTGTTGACCAAACGGTGTGCTTCTTCATCCAAAAGAGCGGGGGAGGATTCTTTACACTGTTGTCGTACGATGAAAAATACGCGTTCAAAGTATGGGTTTGTCGTATCGGTGACTTCCACAATCTGGCGGCTGATTCCTTTAATCATACTGCACTCTCCACACGGGTTTTTTATCCACCGAAACGCATATTTTACCGTCGGGATGGCGTTTTTTTCGGTGCTCACTTTCAGTATGATCAAAGAAGAAAAAATTATACCAAAAAACAGGTGTTCGACCCAAAATATAACAGTTTGTAAATTATTCCAGAAGCTGTCGATTGTGGAAAACTGTGTTGAAAATGTGAACAAATCCCTATATTTCAAGGGGTTTTACCTCGATTTTTGATCGAAAAAAAGCGAAATTGCCAGTTATTTCCATTTTTTTGGATACGAACTGTTGAATTGCCTTTACGGTTCGCGGCTTGTTAAGAACCAAACCGCGCGTTCAACGGAATCGCGCGAATTTCCCCAATTTGCGCCCTCTCCACTGTTGCGATAGTCGAACATTTTGCAAAAATGTGACACGTCACCGCGCAGGGTTTCGAGATACTGTTTTGAGAGTGTGGCAGCAGCTTTGGAAAAGTCGCCGACCGAGTGTTTATTCATATTCTTTTGGGCGGCGGATACCAACTCGGTGAAGTGGGGAAGACAAAGGGCTTCTTGTTCCTCAAACAGTTGCCGAAATTCACGCTCGGATTCCCAAAGACGGCAAACGGTAGCAAGCATCCGTTCCATCGCCCAGTCTACTTGATGGCAGATAAAACAGGTTTCGGTGCGCAATGCAGCTTTTTTGGCTTGGGCCTTCGTGCTTGTGCCAATCAGAGGGAGTCCCCCTTTAAAAACGGTCTTTTCCATTTCGTCCAAATGGCTTTCCAAAATCAGCGCAACACCAAGTCGGTTGCGTTGCTTGAGAATCATACGGAAATGATCGTAACAAAAGCCGAGTCGGTTGGTTTCAATGCGGACGTCCGGCTCCATCATGGCGGCACCGGTGATATATTCAGCCATTCGTTGTTCAAGCATGTTGCGCATACGGCAGATCGGGCACCCCTCTTTGGGGTCAAACACTTCACTGATAGGGATATTCGTAATGTCAGCGCGCATCATAATCACTCCTTTTACAGTCCCAGTATATCAAAACCGATGGTGTGAAACAAGTTTT
The DNA here is from genome assembly GCA_045590415.1 of Acutalibacteraceae bacterium. Lineage (GTDB taxonomy): Bacteria > Bacillota > Clostridia > Oscillospirales > Acutalibacteraceae > RGIG3009. Next base: position 1,825 of record JAZNRA010000048.1, read on the forward strand.
TTTACAAAAACCGTTCTTTTTTTAACGAAATGCTTTGCATAATAGAGATTTTCGTGTATAATAACTTTATTAAGAAATAGGAGGTCTTGTGTTATGCCCCTCGTAAACACAAAAGAGATGTTCAAAAACGCTTATGACGGCGGATACGCGATCGGCGCGTTCAACGTCAACAACATGGAGATCATGCAAGGTATTGTAGAGGCCTGCAAGGAGTTAAACTCTCCTGTTATTTTGCAGGTGTCCGGCTCTGCCAGAAAATATGCCCATCATCCTTACTTGTATCACATGGTGCAAGCGGCTGTGGAGGAGACCGGCTTGCCGATCGCTCTGCACTTGGATCACGGTTCCAGTTTTGAATTGTGCAAGGATTGCATTGACGGCGGCTTCACTTCGGTGATGATCGACGGCTCGCATCTGCCGTATGAGGAAAACGTGGAGGTTACCCGCAAGGTCGTGGAGTACGCACATGCTCGCGGCGTCACGGTTGAGGGTGAGCTCGGTCAGCTTGCCGGTGTCGAGGATGAGGTTAGCGTTGAGGCCGATAAAGCCAATTATACCGATCCCGACCAGGTGTTGGATTTCGTAACGCGCACGGGTGTCGACTCGCTTGCGATCGCTATCGGTACCAGCCATGGCGCTTTCAAATTCAAGCCCGGCCAGAAACCGCAGCTTCGTTTTGATATTCTGCGTGAAGTTATGAACCGCTTGCCCGGTTTCCCGATCGTGCTTCACGGCGCGTCTTCGGTTATGCCGGAATACGTGTCGGTTGTTAACCAATACGGCGGCGAGATGGCGGATGCCATCGGTATTCCGGAGGATATGCTGCGTGAGGCCGCTTCGTTGGCTGTTTGTAAGATCAACGTGGACTCCGACCTGCGCTTGGCGATGACCGCCGGTATCCGCCGCCATTTGGCAGAGAATCCGAAGCACTTCGATCCCCGTCAATATCTCGGCGACGGCCGTTCGTGCATTACCGAGGTCGTTAAACACAAAATCCAAAACGTGCTCGGCAGTGCCGACCGCGCATAAATTTTGCAACTCGAAAACCCCGCTGTTCGGCGGGGTTTTCTTTAGAAAGGGCGTATAGTATGCGGCTTTTGATCATAGACGGAAACAGTATTTTAAACCGTGCCTTTTACGGTATTAAGGTGTTGACGACGCATGACGGTGTTCCCACCAATGCGCTGGTCGGCTTTCTCAATATCTATTTCCGTTTGTTGGAACAGACCGAGGCGGATGCGGTTGCCGTTGCCTTTGACCGTAAAGCGCCCACGTTCCGTCATCAACTGTACGACGCTTATAAAGCCGGCCGCAAAGGGATGCCGGAGGAGCTGGCACAACAATTGCCGCTTATCAAAGAACTGTTAACCTATATGGGGGCTACCGTCGTCGAACAGGACGGTTACGAAGCCGACGATATTCTCGGCACGCTGTCCGCCAAAGCGCAGGAGCAGGGTGTGCCGTGCTATATCGCTACCGGTGACCGCGACTCTCTGCAACTGGTTGATGAGAACGTCACGGTACTGCTTGCGGCTACCCGTATGGGGAAGCCGGAAACCGTTGTGTTTGATCCCGCGGCAGTTGCAGAAAAATACGGCTTAACACCCGATGCCCTTATTGATCTCAAAGCGTTGATGGGCGACACCAGTGACAACATTCCCGGTGTGTCGGGGGTTGGCGAAAAAACGGCTTTGGACCTGTTGCATCAGTTCGGTACGCTGGACGGTGTGTATGACCACTTGGCAGACGTGCGTGAATCTTTGCGTCGTAAATTAGAAGACGGAAAAGAAAGCGCCTATCTCAGCCGTCGCTTGGGTGAGATCTGCCGTACCGTGCCGATGGATACGGACTTGTCACACTATGCCCTTCGTCCGTTGCAAAAAGCGGAGTTGGCCTCTTTGATGACGCGCCTTGAACTGTTCAAGATCATGGAGCGCCTCCAACTTGACAGCACCGTTATACCGCAGGAAACCGTTCGGACTGTCACGCTCAAGACCGTTTCATTTGATGAATTGAACACTAATGGTGCCTTTACCGTATGGTTGCAGGATGAAACGGCGTATGTGACAGCGGGGGATGCAATAGCGACAGTATTGGCATCCTCACCGAAATTTTTGAATTTTTTGGAAAACCCCGCTGTGGCAAAACGCACAGCAGACACAAAGTCGCTTGCAACACACGCGCTTTCCTATCACCGCACCTTATCCAACGTGACGATGGATGCGGTGTTGGCGGCGTATTTGCTAAATCCCCTTGCTTCGGCGTATGAATTGCCGCGCTTGGCGCAGGAGTACGGTATTGCTGTGCCCGAAGGCGATCAACCGCTTGAAGCGCGTCTGCTTTCTCCTCTTTGTGATAAGTTGGAAGAGGAGATTCATGCCGCTGAACAAGATTCTTTGTTGCGTGAAATGGAGATACCGCTCAGTATGGTTCTCGCTTCTATGGAGCAGGTTGGTTTTGCGGTGGACGGCGAAGGCGTTGCCGCCTTTGGCAATATGCTTGAAGAACAACTAAACACATTGATCGCGTCAATCGAGGAGCAGGTTGGCTATTCCTTTAACCTTAACTCTCCGAAGCAACTGGCAAAAGCCCTCTTTGAGGATTTGGGGCTGCCTGCCAAGAAGAAAACAAAATCCGGTTATTCCACCAACGCCGAGGTGCTTGAGGGCTTGCGCCTTGCTCACCCGGTGGTGGATATGATCTTAACCTATCGTACGCTTTCCAAACTAAAATCCACGTATTGTGACGGATTGCTAAAGGTTATTGCACCCGATGGACGAATTCACACCTCGTTCAACCAAACCGAAACGCGTACCGGACGTATCTCGTCTACCGAACCGAATCTTCAAAACATTCCCGTTCGCCAGGAGTTAGGACGAGAATTACGCCGTTTCTTCCGTGCAAAGGAAGGGTACGTTTTGTGCGACGCTGACTATTCTCAGATAG
>JAZNRA010000049.1:0-4750 GCA_045590415.1 Acutalibacteraceae bacterium
CAACGCGACCTCGGTCAGTTGATATTTATTGATCTGCGCGATCGTACCGGTATCGTCCAGCTTGCGTTTGACGACAGCACGGCACGCGATATTTTTGATAAGGCCTTTACGGTCCGTGGCGAATACGTGATTGCCGCCACCGGTACGGTGCGTGTGCGGTCCTCTATCAATAACGAGATCCCCACCGGCGAGGTGGAGATCGCGGTTGACGAGCTTCGCATTTTGAACAAAGCGGAAACTCCGCCGTTTGAAATTGTGGAGAATTCCAACACCGCAGAGGCGATGCGCTTAAAATACCGCTATTTGGATTTGCGCCGCCCCGATCTGCAGCGCAACCTGCTGTTGCGCCACAAGATTGCGAAGGCAACGCGCGATTATTTTGATTCGCAGGGTTTTGTGGAATTGGAGACACCCATTTTGGTGCGTTCCACTCCCGAGGGAGCGCGCGACTTTTTAGTTCCGTCCCGTGTGCATAAGGGTGAGTTTTATGCCTTGCCGCAATCGCCGCAGCTGTATAAGCAATTGTCGATGGTCGCCGGATTTGACCGTTATTTCCAGCTGGCACGGTGTTTCCGCGACGAGGATCTTCGCGCCGACCGTCAGCCGGAATTTACGCAGATCGACTTGGAGATGTCGTTCGTTGACGTGGAGGACGTCCTGGAGATCGGCGAGGGCTTTATAAAACACGTGTTCAAGGAGATCTTGGACGTTGATGTTCCGTTGCCGTTGCCGCGCATGACCTATACCGAGGCAATGGAACGCTATGGTTCCGACAAGCCGGATACCCGTTTTGGTATGGAACTGTGCGATGTCAGCGAGGTTGTCAAAGACTGCGGCTTCGGCGTGTTCACCTCTGCTATTGAAGGCGGCGGTTCTGTTCGCGGCATCGTTGCTAAAGCTGCTGTCAAGAACATTTCCCGTAAAGATATTGATAAGCTTACCGAACACGCGAAAGGTATCGGTGCTAAGGGTCTTGCGTGGGTGCGCTGGACAGAGGACGGTATTTCCTCTTCCTTTGGCAAATTTCTGACGGAAGATACCATGCAAGCATTGCTTGTCAAACTGGGCGCTGAACAGGGAGACGTGGTGCTTTTAGTTGCAGATACCGTGTCAAAACTGGTTCTTACGGTTCTCGGTGCCTTGCGCTTGGAGTTGGCGGATAAGCTCAACATCAAACGTGATGGCTTTGATCTGTTGTGGATCATCAATTTCCCGTTCTTCGAATGGGATGCTGAACAGAGCGCATGGGTGGCAATGCACCATCCCTTCACCTCTCCGTTGGATGAATGTATCCCGTATTTGGAAAGTGACCCCGCACGCGTGTTTGCCAAGGCATATGACTTAGTACTCAACGGTATTGAAATGGCGAGTGGTTCTATCCGTATTACCGATCCGGAACTGCAAAAGCAGATGTTCCGTGCGCTGGGGCTTTCGGACGAGGTTTCCTATGCGAAATTCGGTTACTTGACCGATGCCTTCAAGTACGGTGCACCGCCGCACGGCGGTATGGCTCTGGGTCTTGACCGTTTGGTCATGCAGATGCTCGGAGCACCTACTTTGCGTGACGTTGTTGCGTATCCGAAAGTGCAGAATATGACCGAACTGATGACACAGTGTCCGTCATCAGTGGATGATGAACAGCTCGGCGAGTTAGGCCTTTCGTTGTTGCCCGCTGAAGAATAATAATAAGCGGTTGCAGCAAGTATTGCTGCAGCCGCTTATTGTTTACTGTTATCTGCGATTTTTAACGAGGCGATCATATGCGAAAATACCGCCCAGGAGAAGTGCGGCGATGCCGCAGGCAATGAACACTTCCAGCAGTGCGGGGTTGGAGAATGACGTATCTTCCACGGTGTCAGCCGACGTTTCATCCACGGCGTAAAACTCCCATTTAATAAAGTCGTCCTCTGTTAAACCGTTGCCCGTATAGAGGTAATCGCAACGCAAATCAATGAAATAATTCATTTTTTTGTTCGGAGCGAGTATCATATTCAGGTTGAAATCGCGGTTGTCGTTAATGCGGCTGTAGGGTCCGTCATACAACACGTTGCTGCCGTCGCGCACGGTAATATACACATGGTTCAGGTAACGTAAAGCTTCCTCGTTATCATACGGAAGTTCGACGGTACGTAATCCGATTTTTTGTTCGACTGAGGTGCAGTTGTGTACGGTCATCATACCGGAAGTCGTCATATATTGTCCGGCTTTCAGAGTTGGTTTTTCCCACAATGTCGCTTTGTTTTGTGTATTAAAAACCAACGTGTTATCACCGAGAACGTTTAACTTATAAGTCTGGGTCGTGTTGTCCGCAGCTGTTACCGGTGACGCAATCAGACAGAGAAGAACGGTAAACAACGTAAAAATCAGAAGTTTTTTCACGGATGATCCTCCTCCTGCCATTTTTTATCGTTTCTGCGGTAGAGACTCAGCACCAGCGACAGAATGATTACCAGTATCAAACCACCGCCCAGCATTGCGAATACAATCGGCGAAAGCCCCAAAATGCGAACGGGGTCGACGTCTTCGGCCGTGTTGTCGTCAATGTGGGGTTTGGTTGCCAACGTTTCTTTTTTGGAGGTGGGTGTGCCGCCCGCCAGCGGATCCCTGTTCTCTGCCAGTAACTTGATTTGATCCGTGTCCAAAACGGCATTGTACAACAAAGCGTTGTCCACGAGACCGTTAAACGTTGCATCGCCATCAAATTCGCTGCCGATCACCAAACGATACAAATCCATGGTGTCTACTGAAAAATTCTCCAACACCTGAGAGCCATACAAAGCGCCGTCGATATACAGAGCAACTTCCGTGTCGGACAAGGTTACGACGATGTGGTGCCATTCGTTAGTCGGCAACTTTGAGGTAACGTTTTTCGTTACCGGATGATAGAGCGAAACCGGTTCAACTTGAGGATCCTCTAACGTTAGTTGGATACCGTCCAACTGCATTGACGGATTCGTATTGTGCGGCGAAACGATCAGACTATGGTTTTCATTTTTATAGATACAAAGCAGGCGCTGTTCTTTGTCACTCTCATTGCCTGCCCAGTTGAACCAAGCGGAAAAAGTGAATGTACGAAGTTCCTTGACACGTTCGGTGGCAAGTCGAATATGCTGTGTGTTGCCGTCTAACTGTAACGCTGTTCCGGCAATGCTATCTTCCACCCATGTAAAGGAATCGGGACCGCTGTTTTTGTTGCCGTTCATTACATAATAGGCATCTTCTGATACGTCGTCGGGTTCTGTAACAAGACGAATACACTCCACTTCGGCAGTGGTGATGGTATCGTCCTGTGTCGGTTCCACAGCTGACACGGAGAAGCAGGGGACAACCGCGACAATCGTTGTCAGTGCAAGTGAACCGATGAGAGTATGCAAGCGCATAGATAATATCCTACCTTTCTAACGGTAATATTTGTAATAAGCAACCACGGTAACGCGTTTGCCGGTGACAATGTCATCGCCGGTGATGAGCACGCCGTTATGACTCATCAGCTCACCGCATTCCACAGAGCTGAGGGGACAGGCAAAAGGAACAGAACTGTCTGAAAAACGCAATTCTAACTCCTCATTAGCTACGCAAATGCGCCCATCTTTACCGATCACAATCTCACCGTTTTCTTCACGGCGTACGGCGTAGGTGATAAGTTTTCCATCAAGGGCAATTAGGACTGCCGGTTGTTTATCCTTTGCTTTTTTTCGAAAAAGCCAAGCCATTTTGACGCTCCTTGTTCCGTGTGGCATGTTTATAAGAAATATTGTACTCTTTTCATCGGTTACTGTCAACCAAAAAGAAAAATTCACAGTTTCTTCACGGTTCTGCTTGATGTGCTTGATACAATAAGAATAAAGAGGTACGGCAAGGGGGAATTGTTATGACGGTGGGGCAAAAAGTGTTATTGATTATCAATCCTGTGGCGGGGAAAGCAAAGGGGCGTGCCGCTTTGTTTCCTCTTGCGGATGGCTTGTGCCGCGCAGGATATGTGCCGACCGTTCACATTACCGGTTCGCGCGGTGACGCACGGCGTATCACGAAGCAATTGGCGCCGCACCACGATCTTGTGATCTGTTGCGGCGGTGACGGTACGCTAAACGAAGTGATTGACGGTTTGCTTGCCTGCAAAAAGCAGGTGCCGCTTGGGTATATACCGGCGGGGAGCACCAACGATTTTGCGCATAGTCTTAGTTTGAAATCACAGCCCGCAGTGGCTTTGCGAAATATATTGGACGGACATGACGACGCTATGGATGTGGGATTGTTTAACGGCGTGCGCCATTTTTCGTATATCGCCTCGTTCGGTATTTTCACTGCAGCTTCGTATAATGCACCGCAAACGACGAAAAACGCCCTTGGACATTTCGCATATTTGCTGGAGGGGAGTAAAGAACTCTTTTCCGTGCACAGTCATCAAATTGTTGTTCGGACGGCGGATAAACGCTATGAGGGGGATTATCTCTTCGGAGCGGTATGTAACTCCACCTCGGTTGCGGGATTGGTGAAGCTCAACGCCGGAATTGTCGATATGAGTGACGGCTTGTTTGAAGTCGTCTTGGTGCGACGTCCCACAAATGCCGCAGAGCTTGCGCGCATTCTCAATTCGATCAATACCGCAGATTTCGATTCTGAATTGTTCGATTTCTTCAAAGCATCCGAGGTTACATTTTCCATGAAAAAACCGTTGCCGTGGTCCTTGGATGGAGAATACGCAGAAGGTTCCGAAACGATTACGGTAAAGAATATTCCCCGATCCATC
>JAZNRA010000050.1:0-20043 GCA_045590415.1 Acutalibacteraceae bacterium
TGTCAACCCCTTTGGCTATTTTCATCAGTGTAGCACATTTTACTGAATACCTCAACAATTTTCTTGTAAGAACGTAAAATCGGGTATTCCATTTTGAAAAGATATATGATACAATAGATCTAATATTGGGGAATTGTGAGGTTTTGTAGTATGCAGCAGCCGATCACCGATGCCGAATCCCCCCGCTTGGAGGAAGACCGCATCGTCGGGCGTAACGCCGTGTTGGAGGCACTTCGTTCCGGCCGCACGCTGGACTCTCTTTGGATCGCCAAGGGCGAGCGCGGCGGCAGCATCGGTCTGATTCGCGGCTTGTGCCGCGAGCAGGGTGTCCCGATCAAGGAAACAGACCCCCGCAAACTCACGGCTGTGGGCGGTGCGAACCATCAGGGCGTTATCGCGTTTGCCGCCTGCAAGGAATATGCCTCGCTTGACGATGTGTTCCGCCGCGCGGAAGAACAAAACGAGCCGTTGTTTGTCATCGTGTGTGACGAGCTGGAGGATGCGCACAATCTCGGCGCCATTCTCAGAAGCGCGGAAGCGGCGGGCTGTCACGGCGTCATCATCCCCAAGCGGCGCGCCGTGGGTCTCACCGGGACGGTGTATAAGACATCGGCAGGCGCGGTGGAATACATGCCCGTCGTGAGGGTGTCCAACCTCACCGAAACGCTCAAAACGCTCAAAAAACGCGGCGTGTGGGTGTACGGCATGGATATGGACGGTGCAACCTGGTGTCAAACCGATTTTTCGGGCGCTGTTGCCTTGGTGGTCGGCTCGGAGGGGCACGGCATGAGCCGCCTCGTAAAAGAGCAGTGTGACCAAATCGTGTCGCTGCCCATGCGCGGCAAGATTAATTCGTTAAATGCGTCGGTGGCGTGCGGTATCATGGTATACGAAGTAGCGCGTCAGCGTCTTGGCTTGAAATGACAGAAGATAGGGTGATTGTGATGAAAAAAGAACAACCCGCACCCCTGCAGGAAACGGAAGCGGAGCGCGTCAACACGACCGAATTTCCTACGGTAGTGGCTGTGGAGCCGGAATACAACGAGGTGAAAGCCCCTGTCGCGGCACACGCTAAGAAGAAACGCGGTCTGTTCAGAAGCCGCTCAAAGGCAAAGACGGTGGATGAGGAACCTGCGGCAGAAGAGCCGGAAACCGCCGCGGATACCGAGGAAGAAGTCAAGGTATACGCGGAAGAGGGGCTGGACGATACCCGTGAAGTATCGGTTTCGCAAAAGACTCGCGTGCTGGATGGCGAGGAGGACGATGACGGGAGTCAGGAGCACGCCACCCAGATGATGCTGGACGGCTTTGAGAGCGAAGAAGTCGAAGAAGGCAAGGATGAGGCGCTTCGCCGTATCCGTCAAGAGAAAATTCAAGATTTCTCGCAAAAGCGTGAGGAGCACGAACGTGCCGAGGCACAGCAGGCGGCAGAGCCGACGCAGGGCGAGGAAGTCGTGTATCCCGAAACGCCGATGGAACAGACGGAAGAGGCGCCGCCGAAAGAGGAACTCACTTCTCGGCAGCAGATCGGCGCTTTGCGTCAGAAACTGCAAACGGCGCAACGCAAAGCGAACGCTTCTCTGTTCGTCACTGCTGTGGCAGAGGTCATTTTATTCCTCATTGCGGTCATCTCGTTCGCCTCTCCGGCGGTCTCCATGAACCCGATCGCGTATCTGATCATTCATTTACTGTTGTTTGCGGTAATGCTCTTCGCTTCGCGCGGGCGCTTGGTTTTCGGCCTGTCCCGCTTGTTCAACAAAACGGTTTCCGCCGAAAGCGGCGTCGCACTTGCGGCGGCAGTTACGTTAATACACACCGCACTGCAATTCTTAAACACAAGCGGTGTTACCGATGGCACCACACCGATCTTGACCGCCGTTGCCGGTTTGTGGCTGCTGCTTTTGCAGGTGGCGGATAAATTGGAAGCGGATCGTGTCAGCCGCAACTTCGCGTTGGCGGTAGCGCAGGGTGAAAAGCTCACGGCGAAGCGCATTGAAGACAGCGATTTAGCAGAAGAGATCGGTCGTCCCGCGGTTGCACTGGGTGAGCCGCGCGTTACGTATTTCCGCAAAACGGAGTTTTCAGCGGATTATCTCAAAAATGCCGAAGATACGCAGTGCGCAGGCGCACTGATGCGTTGGTATCTGCCGATCGCGGCGGGCATCTCTTTGATTGCCGCGGTTGTATATCTGATTCTCAACGGTCTCACGACGTGGTTGCTTGCCGTTACCTTGTTCTGCGCGATGATCACGGTTTCAGCGCCGATATCGGTGCTCTTGTCCCTGCGTTCGGCACTGTCGGCAACGTCGAATGAGTTGCGCAAAAAAGCAACGGCGATCGTAGGGTACCGCGCCGTCAGGGAATACGGATCGTCCCATGCCGTCGCATTGGATGCGATCGATCTGTTTCCGGAAAACGCCGTGTTGCTTCACGGTATCAAGACCTTCTCCGGTACGCGTATCGACGAGGCAATTCTCGATGCCGCGTCGGTTTCCATTCGTGCAGGCGGTCCGTTGTCACACGTGTTCCGCCGTATGATCTTAAATAAGGTGGACATGCTTCACGAAGTGGACACCATGGTGTATGAGCAGGATATGGGTCTCTCCGGTTGGGTGAGCGGTCGCCGCGTGCTGATCGGCAATCGCAAACTGCTCGACAATCACGGCATTGACATCCCCTCTAAGGATTATGAGGAACGCTACGCCAAGGGCGGCCGTCAACTGGTGTATCTGTCCATTGCGGGCGAACTGTCTGCTATGTTTGTTGTCAGCTATATCGCGGATCCGCGGATGAAGAAGATCTTGACCGATCTCACGCACCGCCGCATCACGTTGTTGGTGCGTACTTGTGATCCGAATGTGACCGAATCACTTATTGCCTCCACCTTTGATCTTAACGGCTTCTACGTGGAATTGCTCGGCGCTCCCGCAGGGCGTTCCTTTGAAGCACTTGTGGACGGTGTATCGGAACAAGAATCTGTCGGTATTGTGTCAACGGGCGGCATCGACTGCATGATCGATGCGCTGGCAAAATGCCGCCGCCTGCGTACCGGCGCGCGGTGGTTCACCGCCATCCAAGCGGCGGTGGGCGTTCTCGGTATCGCCTTGATCGCAGGAATGGCGTTTATCAGTGGCGTGCTGATTCCGCCGCTGTATGCCGCGGAGTTCCTCGGCATCACCGCCTTGGTGTCGGCGGGTATATCTCTTGCCATCGGCAAATCGTAACGCGCAAACGGTAAATTCCGTCATTTCCACCAAAATCTCCCCTCTGCCTTTATGCAGAGGGGATTTTTTTATTTATTTACGATAATTGTGGTTGAAATCTCTGTTTTTATAGGTTATAATTATCAAAGAACAATCATACATGTAAAATGTTTTTGTGTATTATTGCTCAATTTTTGTCAAAAGTTCTTGGTTGGAGATTTTTCAACCGATGATACGAAAGGGGAGTCCAACTTTTGAAACAGTATAATGCAAAGCATATTCGAAACGTGGCACTTGTCGGTCACGCCGGCTCGGGAAAAACCTCACTTGCTGAGGCGATTGCGTACACCACGGGATTAACGGATCGTCTGGGTAAAGTGGCGGATGGTAACACCATCTGTGATTTTGATCCCGAAGAGATCAAGCGCGGAGCATCGGTGTCGCTGTCACTGTTGCCGGTGGAATGGAAGGATACCAAGATCAACCTGTTGGATGCCCCGGGTTCGTTTGACTTCGCGGGCGGCATGAGCGAAGGAATCCGCGCGGCGGGCAGTGCCGTTATTGTGATCTCCGGTAAGAGCGGCATCACGGTCGGCGCGCAAAAGGCGCTGTCGGCAGCCCGTAAAAAGGGGATCGCGCAGTTGTTGTTCGTCAACAAGCTGGACAGCGAGCACGCGGATTTCTATAAGGTCTTTGAGGATATGAAAACCACGTTCGGTCCCACGGTTTGCCCGTTGGTCGTGCCGTTCGTTGAAAACCATAAGGTCACCTGCTACGTCAACATTCTGGAATATAAAGCGTATACATATAAGGACGGCAAAGCCACCGAGTGTCCGTTGCCCGACATGGGCCACCGTTTGGACGGCCTGCGCACCGCCATCTACGAAGCGGTTGCCGAAACCAGCGAAGAATTGATGGAAAAATACTTCTCGGGCGTCGACTTCACCCCCGACGAGCTCATCATGGGCCTTGCCACCGGCGTCCGCCGTGGTGAGATCTGCCCCGTGTACTGCGGTTCGTCGCAGATGCTCGAGGGTATCGATCAATTGCTCAACGGCTTGATGTGGCTCGCGCCGTGGGCGGAAACCGTCGCAGGTGAAACGGGTGTTGACCCGAACGGTGAGGAAGTACACCTCACCGTTAACGAGCAGGCACAGACCGCCGCTATCGTCTTTAAGACCGTGGTGGATCCGTTCGTCGGAAAATTGCTCTATTTTAAAGTGATCAGCGGTAAAATGACTCCCGATTCCACGCTGCTCAACATGCGTACCGGCACCCCCGAAAAGCTCGGTAAGCTGTTCATGGTACGCGGCAAGCGGCAGGAAGAAGTACCGTGCGTCGTCGCGGGTGATATCGGCGCCGTGGCAAAATTAGCGGCCACCAATACCGGTGATACCTTGTGCGCACCGGTGCGTCCCGTGATTTTGCCGGGGGTCAATTTTGAATCCCCCTCCTTGTCGATGGCGGTCTATGCCAAGAACAAAGGCGATGAAGAAAAGATCGTATCGGGCCTTAATCGTTTGATCGAAGAAGATCCCACTATCTCGCTTGAACAAAACAGCGAGACCCGCGAGCAAGTCTTGTCGGGCCTCGGCGAGCAGCATTTGGACGTGACGATCTCCAAACTAAAGAGTAAATTCGGTGTGGAGGTCGTGCTCAAAGCACCCAAAGTGCCGTACCGTGAGACCATTCGCGGTAAGGTCAAGGTGCAAGGAAGGCACAAGAAACAATCCGGCGGTCACGGCCAGTTCGGCGACGTGTGGATCGAGTTCGGGCCCTGCGACAGCGAAGACCTTGTTTTTGAGGAGACCGTGTTCGGCGGATCCGTTCCGAAGAACTATTTCCCTGCCGTCGAAAAGGGACTCCGCGACAGCGCTAAACGCGGCGTGTTGGCGGGCTTCCCGTTGGTCGGTGTAAAAGCCACGTTGGTCGACGGCTCGTATCATCCGGTCGATTCGTCCGAAATGGCGTTTAAAACGGCGGCGTCCATCGCGTACAAGGAGGGCATAGCCAAAGCTTCCCCGGTATTGCTCGAGCCCATCAGCACCGTGTATGCTTACGTGCCGAACGATACCACCGGTGACATCATGGGTGATATCAATAAACGCCGCGGCCGTATCATCGGTATGAATCCGGCGGATGAACCGAATATGACCTGCGTGTCGGCGGAAGTCCCGATGGCGGAGATGGCGGATTACTCCAAGATGCTGCGCTCCACCACGCAGGGTCGCGGATATTTCACCCAAAGCTTTACGCGTTACGAGGAAGCGCCCATGAACGTCGCGAAGAAGATCATGGACGAGTATCAAGCGGAAGAAGAATAACTAAGCAACAGAAAACGGTGTAGTTTCATTAGCTACACCGTTTTTTTGCTTCAAGCAGTTGACCAAGGAGTTTGCAAAAGATACGAATGTTGATTTTATTTTAAAAATATGTTACACTGCTGTTCAGATGTAAAAATCGTTGAGAGGGGGAGAAAGCGTGAAAAAGACCGTTGCTTTTTTCTTGAAATTAGCGGTCAGCGGAGTTCTGGCTTTGGTGATTCTTTCTGCTTTGACTTTGGTATATTATAATCCTCCTGTTTCCAAAGCTCAACCGGATAAATACACCAACAGCAAATTTGAATCGAATGCTTTTTGGTCGGATATGATCGAAGGATGGGGCTTTGGAACCACCAATGACTTAGGATATAATGACCCGGATGGTTTCGCTGCGTCCGAGCCGGTGATTGCCGTGCTTGGAAGTTCACATACCGAAGCACTCCAGGTAAGTCAGAAAAAGAACTACGTTTCGAAATTGCAAGAGAAACTGTCGGGCGACTCCGATAAGACAAACGATATTTCTTGCTTAAATCTTGGAGTTTCCGGTCATTTTTTTGATACGAGTGTCAGTAATTTCGAGTATTTCGCCGAAAGTTTTTCAAATATCAGGGATGCCGTGATTGAGACGGGTGATTTGGAGTTTTCTCCCGAGCAGTTGGAGAAAATGCTTAACGGTGAATATCATACCGATCTGGGCGAGAAAGGCCTGCTGTATAAGTTTGTGCAGAAGATTCCTTATGCTCGGCTTCTGTATAAGCAGTATATGGACACTAAAAAAGCAGAGAGCGCTTCTTCTGAAAAACCCGAAACGAATTATCTTTTATACGAAGAAGGCATGAACAAAGTATTGGAGAAACTAAGCGGCATTGCGGCAGAAAAACGATTTAAGCTGACAATCCTGTATCATAACAAGGTTGTGGTGGAAAACGGAAAAGGATTTAGAACGGATGATCCGCAGATCGTTGAAGCATTTCGAAAATGCTGTGAGAAGAATGGCGTAGAGTTTATTGATGTGACAGACCGCTTTGTTGAACACTTTAATGCTACCTGTGAATTGCCTTATGGATTTTCTAACACCACAATGGGTTCGGGTCATCTGAACGAACTCGGGCACAGTATCGTTGCAGAAGAGCTCTACAAGCATTTTGCAGCCCGGACGGAGGAACACTGATGGTATTTAACAGTATTGTTTTTGTGGTGTTTTTTGTCGTGGTAAGTGCTTTGTTAGCGTTAACCAATGTGCAAAAGATCAAAGCACTCCTCGGCGGGAATGTTGCGAAAGTAAGGCACTGGATCCTGTTGATTTCCAGTTACATTTTTTACGGTTGGTGGGATTGGCGCTTCGCGTTTTTGATGCTGGCTTTGACCGGCACTGCGTATATCAGTGCCAAGCAGTATGCACAAACAAAGAAAAAGCTTTATGTTGTGATTGGAGTCGTGGCTCCTCTGGTCGTTCTGGGCTTTTTCAAATACTTTAATTTCTTCGTCGATTCTTTTGCTTCGCTATTTTCCCTCCAGCAAAACGGAGCACTGAATATTATTCTTCCTGTCGGCATTTCCTTTTACACGTTTCAGTCGTTGAGTTATACGCTGGATGTGTACAGGGGGAAATTAGAAGTAGAAAAAAGCTTTTTGAGGCTTGCGCTGTATATTTCCTTTTTCCCGCAACTGGTGGCAGGTCCCATTGTAAAAGCGGGTGATTTTCTTCCTCAGCTTTCAGAGGATAGAAATATCAGTTTCAAGAACATAGAAGTTGGCATCCAGTATTTTGTGTTCGGTCTGTTCAAAAAGATTGTCATTGCTGATCATCTTTCGGTTTGTGTGGATGCGGTGTTTCAAGCACCCGAAAATTTCCACGCGGTTTCTATCCTTTTTGCGGTGATTGCTTATTCCATTCAAATCTACTTTGATTTTTCCGGATATTCGGATATGGCAATCGGTTGTGCGAGAATATTGGGTTATGATCTGATGCGTAACTTTAATATGCCGTATATTTCAAGAAACGTTACCGAATTCTGGAAAAGATGGCATATCAGCCTTTCTACCTGGCTGATGGAATATTTGTATTTCCCCTTGGGCGGCAATCGTCGCGGCAAGGCGAGAACATATGTTAACTTGTTTATTACGATGCTTCTCGGAGGATTGTGGCACGGCGCGGCGTGGACGTTCGTGGTATGGGGAGCATTACACGGTGCGGCGCTGTGTATTCACAAAGTTTGGATGAAACTTTCGGGCCATGATAAGAACTACAAGGGTACTCTTTTAGGAAATATCCTTTCGGCAGTATTAACCTATGTGTTCGTTTGTTTTTGCTGGATCTTTTTCAGAGCCGAAACCTTTCCGGTTGCGTTTGCGGTAATCAAAGGTCTTTTCACTTGGCAGGAAGGCATTGTTTATGTGAGCACCTGGACGCTCATTGCCATTGTATTAACGGTTGTTTGCACAACCGTTGCCATAGTAAGATCTTCCAAGAAGAACTTAAGCCCGGATGGCTTTTATCCGACAGTTACTCTGAACCGCGTATGGAGTCTTACGGTTTTGATTGTTGTGATTGGGATCATTCTTGGCTTGGCTTACACGGGAAGCAATCCTTTCATTTATTTCCAATTTTGATGTTGGATGCCATGAGAGCAAAATGCTCTCATGGCATTTGTTTAAACGGGTTTTCATTTTTTCTCTCAAATAACACTTGCAAAACGTCACGGAATAGGGTAAAATGAATGTAGTATGTATATATGGAGGATTTTAAAATGATTTCTGCAGGTGATTTTCGCAACGGCGTCACGTTTGAAATGGACGGCAACGTGTATCAGATCGTTGAATTCCAGCACGTAAAACCCGGTAAGGGCGCTGCGTTCGTGCGTACCAAGATCCGCAACGTGATTGCCGGTACTGTCGTGGAGCGCACCTTCAACCCCAGTGATAAATACCCGACCGCATTCGTTGAGAGAAAGGAAATGGAATATTCCTACAACGACGGCGATCTGTATTATTTCATGGATCTCGAATCCTATGAGATGATCCCGCTTAACAGCGACATTCTCAGCGACAACTTTAAGTTCGTCAAAGAGAACATGGTTTGCAAAGTGATGTCCTACAAAGGCAAGGTCTTCGGTGTTGAGCCGCCGAACTTTGTCGAACTGCAGGTCACCAAGACCGATCCCGGCTTCAAGGGCGACACGGCCACCAACGCCACCAAACCCGCCACGCTGGAGACCGGCGCTGAGATCCGCGTACCGCTGTTCATTGACGAGGGTGAAATGATCCGTGTGGATACCCGCGTCGGCGAGTACATGGAGCGCGCATAAACCGATCATTTTAACACATTCTATTTCAGAGCAGGAGGTACTGTACAATGACGATTACGGAAAAAGTTGCGTACTTGAAGGGCTTGCTGGAAGGTCTCGGCGTGGATGCGGAGTCCAAGGAAGGTAAGATCTGGAAAGCGGTTATGGATGTTCTGGCAGACGTTGCGATCAGCATCGAAGACCTGGAAGCCACGGTGGAAGAGATGGGCGAACAGGTCGACACCATCGACGAGGATCTGGACGCGCTGGAGACCGACTATTACGATGAGTATGACGAAGACGATTGCGATTGCTGCGATTGCGACGACGAGTTCTACGAGATCACCTGCCCGAACTGCGACGAAGAGTTTGGCGTAGATGAGGATACGTTGCTTGACGGCGGCGTAGAATGCCCGAACTGCGGCGAGCATCTGGAGTTCGATCTCAGCGACTGCTGCGACGACGATTGCGACTGCGGTTGCTGCGACGACGAATAAGGTCACTTAAAAAGCAGAGGTTTTCGGCCTCTGCTTTTTTACTGCTCAAAAAAAGAGCGGATGCCGAAGCAACCGCTCTTTTCGGTTTTAGTTAGACAATACCCTGTGCCATCATGGCGTCGGCGACCTTCTGGAAGCCGGCAATGTTCGCACCCGCGATCAGATCGCCCTTCATGCCGTATTTTTCAGCAGCATCGAAGGAGTTCTTGTAGATGTTCGCCATGATCTGACGAAGCTTCGCATCCACTTCTTCTGCTGTCCAGGAATACCGCATGGAGTTCTGGCTCATTTCCAAACCGGATACTGCCACGCCGCCGGCGTTGACCGCCTTGGAGGGGGCGATGATCGTGCCGTTTGCTTTAAGCAGAGCCACCGCATCCTCGGTGGTGGGCATGTTCGCTACTTCAACGTAATACTTCACGCCGTTTTTAACGATGTTTTTCGCATCGTCAAGGCGAACTTCATTTTGCGTTGCGCAGGGCATTACGATATCGACCTTCTGCTCCCACGGCTTTTTGCCCTCGAAGTAGGGAACACCGAACTTGTCGGCGTAATCCTTAACCTTATCGTGACCGGAAGCGCGCATCTCTAACATGAAGTTGATCTTTTCTTCGGTGCAGATGCCGTCGGCGTCGTACACGTAACCGTCGGGACCGGAGATGGTCACGACTTTACCGCCGAGCTCGGTCACCTTTTTCACGGTCCCCCAAGCGACGTTACCGAAACCGGATACCGCAAAGGTCTTGCCCTTAATATCGTCACCGAAGGACTTGAGCATTTCCACTACGTAGTACACCGCACCGAAGCCGGTAGCTTCGGGACGGATCAACGAACCGCCGTAAGCGATCCCCTTACCGGTCAGCACGCCCTCGTAGCGGTTGACCAAGCGCTTGTACTGACCGAACAGATAACCGACCTCGCGCGCACCCACACCGATATCACCGGCGGGCACGTCGGTATCGGGACCGATGTGGCGGTACAGTTCGGTCATAAAGCTCTGGCAGAAGGCCATGATCTCGTTATCCGACTTACCTCTGGGATCGAAATCCGAGCCGCCTTTACCGCCGCCCATGGGCAAGCTGGTCAGGGAGTTCTTGAAGGTCTGCTCAAAGCCGAGGAATTTGATGATACTCAAGTTCACGGACGGATGGAAACGAAGGCCGCCCTTGTACGGACCGATCGCGCCGTTGAACTGCACGCGATAACCGCGGTTGACCTGCACCTTGCCGGCGTCATCGACCCACGGCACACGGAACATGATCACACGCTCCGGTTCCACCATACGCTCGAGCAGTGCCGCTTTTTCGTACTGCGGGTTGGCGTCGATCACCGGACGCAGGGAATCCAAAACCTCGGTAACGGCCTGAATAAATTCGGGCTGATCGGGGTTGTCACGAACGACTTTTTCCAAAACGGAATCAACGTAAGACATACTATTCTTCTCCTTACTCACAAAATCCTGGAAAACAGTATACCATACCCACTGCGGCATTGCAAGTATTTTAGGCAAAAACTTCAAATTGACGGATTTTGAGGCGCAAAATTCACTTTTAGGCGCTTTTTTGAAGAAATTCGCAGGTCGGGTTGCAAGATTTGCATATTCGCCATCATTATGTTACAATGGTCGCAATGAGGTGATGATAAATGAAGATCATGTCGGTGGATCTGGGGCTGGCACGCACCGGTCTTGCCGTATCGGACGAATTGGAACTGCTGGCATCGCCGATCGGCACGGTTACGGAACGTGACCTGAACGTGTTGGCGGATAAGGTCGCCGCGACGGCAGCCGAACACGGCGCAGGCGCGTTGGTGGTCGGTTTACCCCGCAACATGGACGGCAGCAAAGGGGAGAGCGCTGAGCGTGCCGAAGCGTTTGCCGAACAGTTGCGCACGCTCACAGGGTTACCCGTATCGCTTTGGGACGAGCGCTTGACGACGGTCTCCGCCATCGGCTATCTGAACGAGAACAACGTGCGCGGCAAAAAACGCAAGGCGATCGTGGATACGGTTTCCGCAACGATTATTTTGGAGGATTATCTGAAAAGCAGACGATAACCATAGTTGAACCTCTCATTCTATCCTGCATATAGTAAAGTGAGAGGTGATAACAATGGAATGGACAACGGTCTATATCAGCTCTGTTACCAACGCTATGCGCGGCAAAGCGTTGTTAGAACGGCAGGGCTTTACGGTTCATATGCAGCGTTCCTCCCGTGCAAAGGAGACCGACGGCTGCGGCTACAGCTTGCTGGTTCGCGGTGATACACAACCGATCACGGCGCTCTTAAACAAAGCGGGAATTCGTGTGCTGCGCACCGAACACGGAGGTGTTCGGCGTTGATTTATTTGGATAATGCCGCGACCACGTACCCCAAACCGCCGGACGTGCATCGCGCCGTGGCGGAAGCGCTGATCCATTACGGCGCCAACCCCGGCAGAGGCGGTTATCGTATGGCGATGACAACGGCGGAGCGCGTATACGCTTGCCGCGAAGCGTTGGCGTCGCTTTTTTCTTTGGAGGACCCGTCGGGAGTGGTGTTCACCCCCAACTGCACCGGTGCTCTGAATCTTGTCATTAAGGGCTTACTGTCACACGGCGGTCACGCGGTGATTACCGATCTGGAACACAACTCGGTCATTCGTCCGCTGGAGGCGCTTGGCGGTGTGACTTATACGACCGTTACGGTGGACCCCTTAAAACCGCAGGAAACCGCACGGCGGATCCGCCGTGCGATTTTGCCCACTACGCGGCTGATCTTGTGCACGCACGCCTCCAACGTCTTGGGAAAGCGCACGCCGCTTCGCGCGATCGGTGAGGTGGCAGGGGCCATGAACATTCCCTTTGCGGTAGATGCGGCACAAAGCGCCGGTATCTTGCCCATCAATATGCAAACGGACCAGGTCAACTTTTTGTGTCTGCCCGGTCACAAGGGCTTGTACGGACCGATGGGTGTCGGTGCTTTGTTGTGTCGCGGTAATTATTCGCTTTCCACGCTGATTGAAGGGGGGACGGGCAGCCACTCGCTCTCATTGTCACAGCCGGAAGAACTGCCGGATCGTTTGGAAAGCGGCACGCTGAACGTCCCCGCCATCTGCGGGTTGCTCGGCGGTATCCGCTTTATTGAACGAAACGGCGGCACCGAGGCGATCGCCGAGCGGGAAACCGCCTTAATGCGCGTGTTGTATGAGCAGTTAGCAGAAGTGCCGCGTATCCGTTTGTACACACCGTACCCCGACTTATCGGTAACGGTACCGCTCATCACGTTTACGGTCGCGGGGCAAACCGGCGAGGAAACGGCACGTCGGCTCGGCGAGTACGGTGTTGCGGTGCGTGCGGGTCTGCACTGTGCACCGTCGGCGCATCGCCGCATGGGAACGCTTCAAAGCGGTGCGGTGCGTCTTTGTCCCTCCGTGTTTACCACGCGTGAGGACTTGGAAAAAGTGCGTAAAATCTTAACGGAAATTGCAAGAACCTCTTGAAATCAACACGGAATCTTGTTACAATGAAAATGAATGACGTGCAAGGGCGGTGATGAAGCATGGGAGCCTTCTTTTCGACGGTCTGGGAAAGTATTCTGAATTTTTTGAGAACCTATAACTGGTTTGCGGATACTCTGGATATCGTAATCGTTGCATTTGCGATATACAGCATTATCCGTCTGGTGCGGGATTCCCGCGCCGAACAACTTCTCAAAGGTTTTTTCCTGCTCGGCTTGGCATACGGTGCCGCCTACCTGTTAGAGCTGACCACCTTAAAATACGTCCTGCAGATCATTTTTGATAACGCACTCATTTTGCTCGTCGTTATCTTCCAGCCGGAGATCCGCCGTATGCTGGAGCAGGTCGGTCACAGCGGCTTCAAACGGTTCAAAATTCTCGGCCTCAACGAAGAGGAAGCCGAAGCGTATATCCAACAATGGAAAAGTGCCATCTCCGCGACCTGCTCAGCAGTAGCCCAACTGCAGCGTGAGAAAATGGGCGCACTGATCGTCTTTGAACGCAACACCCGCTTGGGTGAGATCGCCGATTCCGGCACACCGATCAACGCAGACGTCACCGGTGAACTGATCGGCAATATTTTCTTCAATAAAGCCCCTCTGCACGACGGCGCCATGATCATTCGCGATGCCAAGATCGTTGCGGCGGGCTGCATTTTACCGCTGACAGACGATACCACCATCAGCCGCAGCTTGGGTACGCGTCATCGCGCGGGCGTCGGCATGAGTGAGAATTCCGATGCAGTCGTAGTGATCGTGTCGGAGGAAACCGGTATTATCTCGGTCGCCAAGGGCGGGGAACTCACCCGCAATTTTACGACGGAGAGCTTGCGTATTGAACTGGAAAATGAAATCGTGTGGCGCAACGTGCGGTCGGATTCCGAGAAAAAGGATTCTCGTTTTACCGCCTGGCTGCGTAAGTGGAGGTCGAAATGAAAACGAAATTTTCACTAAACGCCCTCTTGCATAACGAGCGTGCCCTGCTCATCATTTCCATCATCGGAGCCGTTTTGATCTGGGCGCTGGTCTCGTTCGGTCCCGGCAACATCCAGGAACGGACCATCACCATCACCGAAACGATCGATTTAACTGACACGATCGCCGGCTACAACGATCTGCGCGTCATCGGCGAAGATACCTTCAACGTCCGTGTAACGGTCGAAGGAGCGCGTTCGGTCATCTTTAATTTAAATCCCGAGGATATTGATATCCGCCCGGCGTTTTCGGAGATTCAGGGTGCCGGTGTGTCGGAGGTTTCGCTCACGGCAACCAAAGCCAAGACGGGTTCATACACCATTACGGCGGTATCTCCCGCCACCATCTCCTTAAACTGCGATTATTGGATCACGGCAACCGTCCCGCTGACTACCGATATCACGACGGTTTCGGTCAAGGATGAAAAAGCACAGCAGATCGGCGATCTGCGTCTGGAAGCCACCGAGATAACGGGCGGCACGATTCAGGTGGAAGGTCCTCAAGCGGCCGTTAAGCGCATTGCGAGCGTGGTTGCCGAGATCGAGGAAGGCGGCGTGATCGAAACGACCACGCGCTTCACCGCCGCACTTAAAGCGTTGGATGCAGACGGAAACGAGGTAGAGACCGCCAACTGTCGTTTTACCGGTGCTACTGCCGATAACAAGCTGGACATCACCGTTCCCGTGTGGGTGCAAAAATCTGTTGCACTGTCGTATGAATTGCGAAACCGGCCGGAGGGGATCCCGCAAAACGGCCTTGTGAAACTGACACCGAGCACCATCACCCTGGTGGGCGAAGCGGCGGCACTTGAGGCGGCTGCCACCACCATCGGCAATCTCGGTATCATTGATTTTGATCGGTTGACTCCCGCGGACGCCGAAACGGAGTTTTCCTTAAACGTCCCGACCGGCATCAAAGTGCTGGAGGGCAACACCGTATCGGTACAGCTCGGTATTGATAACTACACCTCGAAAACGTTGTCCTACGCAGTGAATGGGCTCGACGACGTCACGGTGGAAAATCTGCCTGCCGGTAAAATGATCACCCTGCAAAGCCAAGTGCTTTCGGACATCGTTTTATGCGGTAACACGGCTACCCTGCGTCGCATTACGGATAAGGATCTGAAGTTGACCCTGGATGCTTCCGGCAACGCCGCAACCGGTTCGGTACGGTATACCGTTCGCATCACGGTCCCGAAGTACGATAACGTGTGGGTGTACTACGGCAAGGACGATGTTTCTGCCTACCGCCTGTACGGTACCGTCGAATAACAGACGTCATCCAACCGCCCGAGTTTTTTGAACTCGGGCGGTTTTCTATTGATTATTTGCCGATAACTTGCTATACTGACCTTAATAAAGGGGGCTTCTATATGAAGGTGTGGATGAAACACGTCTTATTGTGCTTGCTGGTCGCGGCGTTACTGATATCCTCGTCGGCTTGCAGTAAAGGTACACCAAACTACGCGCACCTTCTCAACCCCATGACGGGCGGTGCAGATGCCGAGGCGGAGACATTGCGTCAAAACGTTTTGAATGCTGCCGACGAATTGGAGATTTCCGGTACGACCTATTACGTTTCACCGAACGGTAACGACGATAATGAGGGCACTTCCCCTGAAACTGCCTGCAAAACGATCGATGGTGTGGTTATCAACGGCTATCTGTTACAGCCGGGCGACGCGGTTTTGTTCGAACGCGGCCATGTATATCGCCGCACGGCCGCCCTCGCTCTTAAAAACGGTGTGACGTACGGCGCTTACGGCACGGGCGAAAAACCCGCTTTATACGGCTCTTTGGCGAACTACGCAACGAGCGAGTGGAAGGAAAGCGGCGTTGCCAACGTCTGGACACTGCCCCTGCCCACGGAAGAGGCAGGCATTCTCGTGTTTGATCATGGTGTGGCTGTCGGTACCCCGAAATATGACGGCGTCGAGGAACTTACCGAAAACGGCAATTTTTACCACGATTTCGAAAATGCTGTTTTCCATCTGTATCTGGACAAAGGAAACCCCGCCGACGTGTATAACGATATCGAGATCGGCACAAGACAAAGCATCCTGTCGACGCAGAAAAATTCAACCGATATTACCGTTGATAATTTAACGATAAAGTATGCCGGTCTGTACGGCTTTATTTCAGGCGAGGGATCGAAAAATATCCGTATCACCAACTGTGAGTTCGGCTGGGCGGGCGGATGCCGATTCAGCGATTCAAAAGTCGGACTCGGTAACGCCATTTCCTTCTGGCAAGATACCGAAAATGCGTTGGTGGAGAACTGCTGGATCTACCAGTGCTACGATGCAGGTATCACCCCGCAGGGGGTAACGGAAGCCAATACGTATAAGGATCTCACGTTCCGAGGTAATCTGATTGAATTTTGCAACTATTCCATTGAATTTTTCGATCGTACCAAGGAGTCCAAGTGGGACGGCCTCGTGATCGAGGATAACATCATGCGCTTTGCGGGCTACGGCTTTATGCCGGCAAGCAAGCGACCGGACAGTCAGACCGGTGTCGCGCACCTGCTCGGTTGGCGGTGGAACTACGAGTCGTTACCCGGCAACGGCGTTACCATCCGAAACAATATTTTCGATTGCTCGGCGCGCAACCTGGTGTTCTGGTCCGGCAAGGCGTATGATACGGGCCTGACCGTTTCGGGAAACAGCTTCTATCAAAAAGCAAACGACGACGGAAAAGTCATGTACGTTTCGGACGGCGAACAAACCTTTGCTAAAAACCAAGCGGAACTGGAAGCGGCCGTTCGCGCCTTTGATCCCGAAGCAAAAGTCATCAAGTGGATTGAATGATATATCACAATCAAAACTGCCCAAACCTCCAAGGTTTGGGCAGTTTTTTTGCACCCATTCGGGACACGCTCATAGGATGTATAAGGGGAGTTAAGGCGACGCGTTCACCTTAACATCCCACTATCAAAAAAAGGAGCGATACACTTTGGGCAATGCGTATTACGGCAGACGTCCGTCCATGAGGGGCGTGCCGATGCCTTGCGGACGGCGCACCGCCAACGGTGATATGTACGTGCACACCTCCGTTGATGAGCACGAGTGTGACGGCATGGTATTAGCCATGGCGTATATTCCCGTCCAACAGTTTGATACCTTGTTCGAGATCGAAGAGGGCTTTGCCCGCGGCACGGTGTTTCCGGAACTGGAAAAACCGTTTATGGGAGGAGGGTGCAGCTGTGGCGTATAAATTAGCACGCTGTATCCACGCATACGATTTTGCGATTCTGGAGATGGGGTTGTATTTGGACACCCATCCCTGCGACACCGCCGCCCTTCAAAAACGTCAGGAACTGCAGGAAAGACGGTGTGCACTCGTGGCAGAGTACGAAAGCAAATACGGTCCCTATATTGTAAAAGACACCGACGTTCAAGGCGACGAATGGAAATGGGTCTGCGGCCCGTGGCCGTGGGAATACGAGAGGGGGAACGGCAATGTGGCAGTATGAGAAAAAACTGCAATATCCCGTTAAAATTACCAATCCGAATCCGAAATACGCGCAGATCATCATCTCGCAATTCGGCGGTCCCGACGGCGAACTCGCCGCGTCCATGCGCTATTTGTCACAGCGGTATTCCATGCCCTATGACGAGCTGAAGGGTATTTTGACCGACATCGGAACGGAAGAACTCGCCCACATGGAAATGGTGAGCGCGATGGTGCATCAGCTGACACGCAATCTCTCGAAGGACGAGATCGTGAAATCCGGCTTTGATAAATACTTCGTCGACCATACCACCGGCGTGTACCCGATCGCCGCCTCCGGCTTGCCGTGGCGCGCCGAGTATATCGGCGTCAAAGGCGACGTGCTCACCGACCTGCACGAGGATCTGGCGGCCGAGCAGAAAGCCCGCACCACCTACGACAACCTGCTGCGGCTCATCGACGATCCCGACATCCGCGATCCGCTCAAATTCCTGCGCCAGCGCGAGATCGTCCACTATCAACGCTTCGGCGAAGCACAACCAACAAAGTGGAATGACTACGGCGGAGCAGCTGACAAAACCGCTTGAAATAAGGCTTTTTAAATACATAAAAGGAGGATTTAAAATGAAACTGTTTAAGTGTATTGTCATGCTGATTTTAGTTTTAATTACTATACGGACAGGCTATCTCTCACTTCTTTATAAAGTTGAGATAGCGACCGGTACTTTTCTTATATGTTTAGGTATTACCTTGTTTGTTACAAGTGATGGTGGTATTCAAAGAAAATCAAATTGAACAAGCTTATTAACATTTAAGACCACAGACAAAACTTGTCTGTGGTCTTAGCTTAATTATATTCAAATTCAAAGCTCGCCTTATCTGTGGTGAATTCACATAATACTTTGTCTTTGTGCGAAAAACGATAATATGCTTCACAAGCTGCACTTTCGTGTATCGTTCTGCACATATCACCGTTCGTGGGTGCTGCCAGTGGTTGTGCGTTCTTTTTTAATAACTTGGCAGTGAACTCAAAGTTTCCTTGCTTTACCGTAACAGTGTTCTTGTTAACTTGCTTTATCTTGGCACCAAGATAGGTTGCAATTCTATATTCTTTTCCGTTAAGCAGAACAACACCAATAATACCTGTAAAATGAATTCCTAAAAAGGGTATATCCGCTACCGATAGCATCAGTGAATTATTGTCAAACCAACTTTGCGTCCAGATATACTTTTTGGGGAAAGAACGACCACGGTCACCTTCAATATATCCCATACCATTTTTGAATTTATAAAGTTGATCATTCACCTTAATTTCACCGTTGATTTTATGACACATACTGTATATGCTATGTCTGCATTGCATAAACGGCACATACTTAAACGGTCCCATAATATCATAGCGAATAGGCGAAAGTTTTTGAAAACAAAGCTTACCCTCAAGCGTTAATCCATCATCTTTATAATCAAGAATAATTCCTTTGTCAGAGAATACGCAATTACCAATTTTTGCATATAATGGTTTTTCGGTATATTCCAATTTATCAAAGGGTATGTCAAAAGCTTTATCAGCGGCTATTATTTGTAGAGAAGCAGATTTTTTGTTGTTGCTGTAATGATATGCAGGTATAAATGCAATTGTTTTATCTTTGGTGCTGCATTTAAAGTACCAACCCTTAAAATATCCTATATTACTCAACCTTGCTTTCACAATGGAATAGTTATAATTATAGAATATCTTGATGTTATGCAGATATACAGGGATAGGTTTTTATAATTTATTGCGGTAGTTATATTTATTTAAAACTTGTTTTTTGCGTTTTGCTGTAACTTCTGTATATATTTCGGTAGTTGAAACACTACTATGACCTAAAATTTCTTGAACAGAACGCAAGTCGGCACCATTTGCAAGTAGATTTGTAGCAAATGTATGTCTGAGATAGTGCGGAGTAGAATTAATATTAATTGTACACTGGATTTTCAGTGAGTTGTAAATATATTCTATACCATGAATACTTATTGGTTCGCCGTAACGGTTTACAAATAACATATCTGTATTCGTAGGACGTGTTTTTCTAATTTTTAACCAAGCAGTTATGTTATTCCAAGTTTCTGGACAAGAAATGTATATAAGTCGTTGCTTTCGTCCTTTACCATGAATTAAAATGATGCGTTCGGAATTTATAATATCGTTGATAGATATATTTGCAGCCTCGGCTATACGTATACCTGTACTTATTAAAATATCTATTAAAGCTAGGTTGCGAGATGTTTTCCACTTCTCAAAGTCACTAGTTGCATTAATGGATTGATCGGTGACGCATGATAATAACTTAGAAGTTTCTTTAATTGCAAGTGTTTTTGGAAGCTTTTTCTCTTTTTTGAATTTGAAATGATGTGACGAGAAATAGTTGTTTTCTATGTAGTTTTTAGAATACAAATATTCAAAAAACATCTTAAGTACAATCAGTTTTCTATTTATAGTTGTATCTTTTAATTTGCGAGTAATTGTAAGTTCCTGAATATACTGTAGAATAGATTCATTATTTAGTTCATGATGGTTAACGAAAGAATTAAAATCATTCAAATCGGATTTATAAGCCGTGATTGTTTTTTCTGATAAATTTTTTGTTGATTGTACTAATCGGATGAATTCAGGGATAGTTAAATTAAAATCATTCATATTGCACCTCATATTTCGATAATATATTGAATATTTTACCAAAATACGTTATAATAGTCTTGTAAATATCTCACAATAACTATTTATTATTGTGAGAAAACAATTGGCCTTTATAGAGAAAGGATGTTAAA
>JAZNRA010000051.1:0-5890 GCA_045590415.1 Acutalibacteraceae bacterium
CCCCTCTACCGTGGGATTGGTCGCCATAATCACTTCGGTAACGTCGGTGTTCGCCACACGCGCGAGCAGTTGCTTAATGCGCAGCTGATCCGGCCCGACACCGTTCATCGGTGAAATGGTACCGTGCAGTACGTGATATAAGCCGTGGTATTCGCGCATCCGTTCAAACGCCAACACGTCCTGCGGTTCCTCCACCACACAGATGACGCTCTCGTCGCGGTTGGCGGCGGAGCACACCGAACACTGTTCACCGTCCGTCAGATTGCAACAGATCTCACATTCGTGAATGTTCTTTTTGGCGTTCACGATGGCCTCGACGAAGCGGTTGCTCTGCTCTTCCGACATGGAAAGCAGTGAAAACGCCAGCCGAACAGCCGTTTTATGACCGATACCGGGCAAGCGCTCCCATTGTTCAATTAAATTGTCAAGTGCCGGTACCCGATACGCCATGACTCGACTCCTCCAGCTTCTTTCGGTGATATATCATTGACACGATTACTGCGGCAACAGCAACCGCTATACCGATCAGCACACCCAGCCAATCCCTGTAGATGTCCGACAACTCAAACGCTCTGCCGGCTTTCCGAACATGCTGAACGCACTCGTCCAACACCGCAAACACCATACACGATGGCACGGAAATCACCAACCACCATTTGCGGGTGTAGCACTTTGCCAACATCGACGCACAAAACGTCAACACCGCAAACAACACAATATGAGCGTTGCTTCGCAACGTAACGTGCAGCTCATCATTCTTGATCTGCTGAACCACCGGCGGCGCTTCTTTATACGCGGTGTTCTGTTCCAGTACGGCATTTGTGATCGTACCGCTTACCTTAACGGAACTCGACACCGACTGAAACGAAAGCCCCAAAATCAGTACCGCACAGCCAACAGTCAATATCCACCAAACGATACGGCTTTTCATACCTTAAAACGGCATTTTCATGCCGCCGGTGATCTGGCCGAGCGTCTCTTCGGAATCCGCCTGCGCTTTACGCACCGCTTCGTTGACCGCCGCCATAATCAGATCGGAAAGCATTTCCGTATCCTCAGGATCAACAGCTTCCGGCTGCAGTTCGATCGAACGCAACAGATGCGTACCGTCCACAGTTGCTTTTACCATTCCGCCGCCGGCAGTCGCGCTGTATTCACGCTGTTCCAAATCCGCTTGAGCGGTCGCCATATCCTCCTGCATTTTTTGTGCCTGCTTGAGCATGGCCTGCATATTGCCGCCTCCGGCATTGCCGTAACCCTGCGGTAACCGTGCTTTCATATAAGGATCATCCTTTCATTTCAATCGAAATACCCGCTTCGGCGCTTTGCTTTAAAAATGACGATAAGGGATCGTCTTCCTGCTTTTTCTCCGCCGTTTCCTGCTTGATCGGACGACCACGGCTGATGCGCATCGGCTTGCCGGCAACCGCTTGCACGGCATTCATGAGCGTAAACTTATTGCCGTCCGTTTTCACCAGGGAAACAAATAAATCGTTATCGGTAACCACTACCAGACGCTCACCGTCGGTCATTGCTTCCGAATCCATCAGCACGCCGTACAGCGGCGGGCATTGAGTGGCTAAACGCTGGAGCACCTCCGCCCACTGATCGAACGGTTGCATGTCCGCCACAGGGGCCGTGGGCGCCGCGGGCGTTGCCGTCGGCGCGGGTGCCGGCTCCGTCTTGGGTGCTTCAAGCGATGTAGATGTTGGTTCGGGGGTAGAAACGACCTTCGGTGCGACGATTGGCTTTTGGGATACCATGCCCGCCTCAAGATCTTCAATACGGCGAAGCAAGCTTTCCGGCGTGGAATCCAACCGCGGTTCGCACAGACGAAGCAAGGTGGTTTCCATCTCCACGCGGCGGGAAACGCCGCCTTTTAAGCGATCCAACGTGCCTTGCAGCACGTCTAAAATATGCAGTACCGCACCAAGCGTCAGGGTTTCCGCCTCGCTGTGTAATTCCTGCAGTTCGGCAGGTGACACCGCAATCAGATCCTCCGGTTTACGGACACTCTTGACGATCATTAAATTGCGGTAAAACTCGATCATTTCCACGCACAGACGTTCCATATCCTTGGAGCCGTCGTACAATGCGCCAAGCACGGTTAACGCCGTCGTACCGTCGTGCTCGCGCACCGCGCGTGCTAAGCGGAACAAATGCTCACGGCCCGCCATACCGGTCGCTTCCACCACGGTATCCGCCGTGATATTCCGCGAGCGGGACAAGCACTGATCGAGAAGTGACAATGCGTCGCGCAAGCCGCCGTCGGCAAGGCGTGCGATCAGCAGAGCCGCATCGTTTGCCAGTGTGAAGTGTTCCTGCTCGGCAACGTAGTGCAGCCGCGAAGCAATGTCTGCGGCGGGAATCCTGCCGAAATCAAACCGCTGACAACGCGATAAAATGGTGGCGGGCAGTTTATGCACCTCGGTGGTGGCTAAAATGAAAATAGCATGCTCGGGCGGTTCTTCCAAGGTCTTGAGTAACGCGTTAAAGGCACCGGCAGACAGCATGTGCACCTCGTCAATGATATAGACGCGGTATTTCGCCACCGCAGGTGCAAAGTTGACCTCCTCGCGCAGATCGCGGATGTTATCAACGCCGTTGTTGGACGCCGCATCGATCTCTACCACGTCCAAGACGGTACCCGCATCAATGCCGCGGCAATTATCACATTCGTTGCACGGATCGCCGTCCTGCGGATGCAGGCAGTTAACCGCTTTAGCAAGAATCTTGGCGCAGGAGGTCTTACCCGTTCCCCGAGAGCCGGTGAACAGATAAGCGTGTGCTAAACGGCCGGAACGCAATTCGTTTTTGAGTGCCGTCGTCACAGCCGGTTGCCCGTAAACCTCGGTGAAGGTCTGCGGCCGCCACTTGCGGTATAATACTTGATACATGCTCTCGCCTCCTTTTAAAAGCGCCATGTTCTCTCGGGCATACGGGCCGACAGGTTACCTGCGGCGCACGGAAGAATCCGCTTAATGCTGCTCGGTTCCCCGCCTGACATGGTTCACGGGCCACCGTCGCACAGGACCCATCAGCCCGTATGCCCCAAAGTACACGGCGCTACGAGTAAGTATACCATATTACTTTCAGAAAAGCAACAAAAACGCGTTATTTTCTACGGTGTTGTGTAAGTAAGTCCCGTTGTGGCCGAGATCGTTCCGTCCCGACGCACAAACAGCGCTTCGGTATCGGGAAGCGAGTCGATAAGCGTTTTTGCCCGCTCCTCGCCCATCACAAAGCATGCGGTAGACAACGCATCCGCATCCGCTGACTTTTTACACACGATCGTGACGGACGCCAACGTGTTCTGCACCGGCATACCGGTTGCAGGATCTAACAGATGATGATATCGTACGCCGTCTTTGTCAAATCCGCGTTCATAGATTCCCGACGTAACAACCGATATATCGTTTTTTTCGATGACCGCGCACAGTGAGTCGGTCTTCATCGGGTCTTTGATACCGATACGAAACGGCTCCCCCGCTTTATCGCCGACTGCCACGATATTACCGCCTAGATCAACGAGTGCTGACCGGACACCTTTTTCTTTCAGCAAAACTGCCACCCGATCGGCAATATACCCTTTGGCAACGCCGCCGAGATCGATGGCACCTCGTGTCAGCGTAACCGTTTGACCGTCTACCGACAGGTTATGGTAATCCACCAACTCTACCGCCTGTTGTAGCGCCGCCGCGTCCGGCACGGCTTGTGCAGTAAAATCCCACAATTGAGAAACGGGGCGAACGGTCACGTCCAGCGCTCCGTCGGACAGCTGTGCATACCGTAACGCAAACGTGAGCACCTCCGCCGTTTCTTTGGCAACCGTCACAGGCCGTCCGTCGGCGGTGTTAATGCGCCAAACGTCGCTGTCTTCCCGTGTAACGCTAAGCAAGGATTCCAGACGTTCAATCTCATCAAAAGCGGCGGAAAGCACGTCTTCGGCATCGGCTTTGCCGAGGTCGTAAAGGGTGATCGTCACGACCGTATCCAGTGCAAAACCGGTACGCGACGGCAAGGAGGGCTCGGCCATGCACGCAAGCAACGAACACAAAAGACAAAAAAGCAGTATCATTGCCGTATACCGTTTCATATAACCCCTCCTCACTTTATTACATACAGTGTAGCATTTTCCGCAGGACGCTGTAAAGAGAAAAGTGTAACAAGTTTGTAACAATAATTGAAGAATACCCAACTTTTGGTTATACTCATAACAGATTGCCGAGAAAGGAGAGGATAGTTCATGCGCAAAGAATGGCACCGCTTATTTTATCGCGAGCACATGTTTACGTGGGCTATCCTACTACTCACGGCTGTTCCGATCTTTCCGGAATACTGCGCCCCGGTACTGGCAATTGCCTCGCTCGTTTTTGCAGGAATGGATGCCCGTCAGCGTAATACAACCGTTCAGATCGGTGCGCTCGGCAAAATCCTGTTAGCGTATCTGCTCTACACCGCTATCGGTATTTTCTATTCTGCGCACCCGCTCAACAGTCTGTCAACCTTGGCGATGTGGGTAGTCATGTTTTGCGGTTATCTGACTGTCACCACCGTTATATACACTCGTCACCGTTTGCACACTGCTTTGTTTTTGGTAGGTGTCGCTGCTGCATTCATCGGAACAGTGGCCTGCGTGCAATATCTGCTTATCAGCATCCTTGACAAAGAGGTTCCCAATCAACTGTGGTTGCCGCTTGACGAGTTTTTCTACACCTACTTCCCCATGGATATTGACTTGCACATGGCCGATCACCGTGCCAGCGGGACCTTTAATAACCCCAACATTCTCGGCGAATACTTGACGATGGTTTTGCCGCTCATCGGATACTGCGGGTTTTCGGAATTCCGCACGCGTCGCGCTTTGCTGTCTCGCTTGTTCCTGTTTATCGCCATTCTCGGTGCGGCGGTTTCATTTTCGCGTGGCGCGTATATCGCCATGATTTCCATCCTGCTCATGATCTTCGTTTCCAATCTGAAACGTATCACTCCGCTTGCCCTATCTTTAGTCGCGGCCGTTTCCTTGATTCCCGAGGCAATCACGAGCCGCTTTTTATCCATCGGCAAAGGCGGTAACGATCATGCTATTTCCGAACGTTTTGAGGCATGGGACGTTGCCATTCGCACCATCATCGAACGCCCGCTTTTCGGTCTCGGTCCCGGCATCAGTAATTTTTGGGAACAACTGCGAAACGCCGGTGTCGATGCACCGCATTCGCACAATCTTGTACTGCAAGTGTTGGTCGAAGGCGGCTTTATCGCCTTGTTCATTTTGTGTATGATCGCCATCCGTATGTTGCAAAACAGCTTAGAAATTGCGAATCGCAACCGTCGCAACAGTGGGCCGGGCAGTGCCATCGTCATGTTTGTCGTGGCGTTCGTCGTGTACGGCATGGTCGACTATCCGTTCCTTTCCCCAAAACTGGTAGGCAACTTCCTGGTGATCGTTGGCTTCGCGGATGTGATCGCACATATTTATCTGCGTCAACCGTTCGTGCCGTTCCTTTCCGTACCCGTCACGCTGTGGCGGCGCGTGAGCAAACGTCTGGCAACGCTAAACCCTAAAAAAATTTCAAAAAGCCCTTGACTTTTCTCCGCAAACCCACTATAATCTATTTCGTTGTCCACATCTGCGCTCGTAGCTCAGCTGGATAGAGTGCTTGACTACGAATCAAGAGGTCAGGGGTTCGAGTCCCTTCGGGCGCGCCAAAAATACCGTTCACGCTTTCGCGTGGACGGTATTTTTTTGCCAGAAGGGACTCGAAAGACCGTTAAGAAAACGCCACAGTGTGGCGTTTTTAGGTCGTCGAGTTGCTCCGCCCTCATTCGCTGTACCGAAACTCATAAACGAGATCGATCTGCCGCACTGTACAAACCACTTCGGGCGCGC
>JAZNRA010000052.1:0-9707 GCA_045590415.1 Acutalibacteraceae bacterium
AAGATCATTTTCATCGTCCATATCCAACACAATGTCGCCATGGAAATCGGGTTCTTTGAAGGAGTCTTCGTTATACATGATGATCGGTGTTTTTGTCATGGCAGGAACGTCGGGACACTCGTGCGGCACGATCAGCATATATGACGCATCTTGGAGTAACATACCCGCTGCACGATGATCGGCATGGTAATCGTTCGTGCGGTGCGAAATGATGAGGTCAGGTGAAAATTCGCGGATATAGCGAATTAAACGGCGACGGTTTTCGAGCGTGGGCATCAACGTGCAGTCGTTCATATCTTCCCACACGTCGTAGCGAATACCGAGTAACTTTGCTACGGCTGCCGATTCCTTGGCGCGGCGCGCGGTTGTTTCTGCGGGGGTCATAATATGGTGACCGCCGCAGCCGTTGCACAAACTTAAAAAGCGAACTTCGTAGCCCATTTTCACATACTTGTGTGCAAGACCTCCACAACGAAATTCGTTGTCGTCCTGATGGGCACCGATCATTAAAATTTTCATCATAACAACACCCTTTCAAAAGGAACATTTTGTCAAGGACAAGTGTAGCATAGCCTATTTGGAAAGTCAACACGATACCTTGCTTGATATTTTATTGACAAGCTTTGTAAAGATTTGTATAATAAATCGTAAGAGGCGATGTAACCTATGAAACATTTTGATATTAAAACACATATTTATTTCGGCGAGAATTCGCTGGATCGTTTGGCGAATATTCCGTACCGCAATGCGTTGCTGGTGGCGGACAAATTTGTGGTGAGCAGCGGGATGATCCATTTGATCACCGTTCGTTTGCAGCAAAACGAGGTTGCATGGCAAGTGTTTGACGACGTCGTGCCCGATCCTCCGCTCGAAAAGATCGCTCTTGGTGCACAAGTAGTGTTGCAACAGCGCCCGGATGTGCTGATTGCGATCGGCGGCGGCTCTGCCATTGATTCCGCAAAAGCCATTCGCGAGGTCTCTTTGCAGTTAGAGCCGTCTTATGCACGACCTGCACTGATTGCTATTCCCACCACCAGCGGTACCGGTACCGAGGTCACTTCCTTTTCGGTGGTGTCGGATCCCGAAAACTGCCGTAAGATGCCGCTCGTCAGCGACTCCATGTTGCCGGATGAGGCGATTTTGGACGCCGTGCTGGTAAAATCCGTGCCGCCGTCGGTCACCGCGGATACCGGCATGGACGTTTTCACGCACGCGTTG
Source organism: Acutalibacteraceae bacterium (assembly GCA_045590415.1). Taxonomy (GTDB): domain Bacteria; phylum Bacillota; class Clostridia; order Oscillospirales; family Acutalibacteraceae; genus RGIG3009. Next base: position 1,219 of record JAZNRA010000052.1, read on the forward strand.
GAATCGTATGTCAGCACGAACAACACCGAGTTTTCGGCGGCACTTGCCGAAAAAGCGATTGAGATCGTGGGTTCTTTTTTATTACGTTCGTATCTGGATAACAACGATACGCACGCCCGCCAGAAAATGCACGTGGCGTCCTGCCTTGCGGGGCTTGCGTTCAACACGGCATCGCTCGGACTCAATCACGGTATGGCGCATCAGCTCGGCTCTCATTTTCACATTCCGCACGGCCGTGCCAACGCGATGCTGCTGCCGCACATCATTGAATACAACAGCGATATCAGCAAATACAGCCGCTCAAAGACGGACTATCCCAAGCACGTGCGGAAGTATGCTACAGTCGCACGCACGTTGGGACTGCAAAACTTCAATACCGTTACCACGGTGCGTGCTTTATCCAATTGGACGCAGTTCATGATGAAGGAAATGGATATGCCGCTTTCCATCTCGGAAACCGGGCTTTGCACCAAAGAGGAATATTTTGAACAGATTCCCGCCATGGTGCGTGCAGCGCTGGAGGATGCCTGCACTGCTACCAATCCCCGAAAGCCGACACCGGAAGATGTTACGCGCTTGTACGCGGAATTGTGGTAAAACAACCAAAAGGCAAGGAAACCAACGTTTCCTTGCCTTTTTTTAACATTGTTTGATAAGCCGAATGAAGAACTCCACCGATCGGTACAGCGTTTCCAAACGGATACGCTCGTTGTGCCCGTGAATGGTGGCGCGTTCTTCCGCCGTCAGATCCATTGCCGAGAAGCGGTACACCTTGTCTGAAATGCGCCCGTAGTGGCGGCAATCGGAGCATTGTACCATAAGATACGGCGAGACCAAACAACCTTTCCAGGTGGAGGCAACCGCCCGCGCTACTTTATCCCAAGCGGGACAGTCGATCACCGAAATGCGGCTCGGTTCCATACCGCCGACGGCGGTGATCTCCACGGAATCGTCGTTTACCGCCTTGCGCAGGTGATCGAGTGCGGATGCCATCGTATCACAAGGATTGAGGCGCATATTTGATACCATTTCCGCATTAGGCGGAATGACGTTGGGCGCCTTGGACCCGCTCATTTGCGTGAACGCGACGGTGGTACGCATCAGCGCGTTGAGCTCGCCGCCGGATGCTTTACAGATCATATCCAGTACCGGTGCGAACAACCACAGATTTGAAAAGATCAAACGGTATACGAACGACGAGTGACGGCCGAGGGTATCAAACATGGCGGCCACCGGCGGTGTGATATGATAGGGGAAAGGGTTTTTCAGCACCTTGCAGCAGGCGGCGGCCAAACGGTCAATGGGCCCGTTCGGTTTTGGCGCCGATGCGTGCCCGCCGGTGGATTTTACACGGTAACACGCGTTGAGCATGCCTTTTTCTGCGATGCCGATCATACCGCACGGTGCGCTGACACCGGGGAATACGTTTTCCACGACACCGCCGCCCTCATCCACGACCATGGACGGGACAATACCGTTTTCCTCAAACCAATCCACGATGTTGGCGGCGCCTTTACCGTTAATTTCCTCGCCGCCGGAGAAAGCAAAATAAACGTCGTGCTCCGGCGTGAAACCATCAGCGATCAGGTGATCGGCGGCAAATAAAATACCGTTAAAGGTCACCTTGGTATCCAGCGTGCCGCGTCCCCACATGACGTCATTTTCAATAACGGCGTCAAAAGCGGGCTTCTCCCAACCGTCTTCTTCTACCGGTACCACGTCGTAGTGCGCCATCAACACCGCAGGATCCCCTGCGGTGTTTCCTTTCCAATGAAACAACAGTGCACGATCCGGGAGATGTCTGAAGGAGCACGTCTTAAAGACGTTCGGGTACAGCGTGGGGAGAAGGGCGATGAGCTTTTCAAACTCGGCGTCGTCCTCAAGAGTGGGATCGGTATACGATACCGTTTTGCAACGCACCAATTCTTGCAAGCTTGTAACAGCGGCATCTCTGTCAAACGTTTCGTCACCCTCAAGCAGTTGAACGGGCGGTTTCGGCGTGAAACGAAGCGTGCGGATCAAGAGTACGGCGAAAAACAGAACGACTGCCGCTACGGGTATCAGCCACCACATATCACAGCCAACCTTTCTTGTACATGATCCGCGCTACCCCGACGGTAAACAGCACCCCGACCGGCACCATAATGCCGACCGTACCGGCATTGAGCGCGGGAACGGTGATAAACAGCGCTAACATTAAAAGGATGGGAGCGATGGACAGTTTCGCATTTTTGGAGATAAACACCACTGCCAGACCGCCGAACAGTGCGGGAAGGATCATATCAAACGCCGGTTTCAAGACGGGGGATTCCAGTACCGGTGTCAACGGCACAATACAGATCACACCGACGATGATGATGAGCGTGGTTACGATGCTGGACACCGCGATGGCGATGGTGGAAATGACCTCGCCCTCCTCGCTGCTGGCTTTCACCTTGGCGCGCTCCATGGCATCGATCGCGCAAGGGAGCTTGAGATTGGAAATGTTACCCGTGACAAACGACAGGTAGGTGCCGCCTGCGCCGAGCATGGGAACGTAGGTGAATATCTCCACAACACCGACCGCCCAGTACATCGGCACGGTTGCGACCAACCCTTGCACCAACGCTTTCGTATTCGGCATCGCGCCGAACACGAGCGAAAGAGCGACGGGGAAGAGCAAGATGAGCAGGCCAACGGCGATGCCCCATGCGCGACCGTCGCGGTGAACACTATCCATATACGTTAATTGCTTTTTCATACCAGCACCTCCTTAACCTAACCAGTTGGTGAACGGAATGGCGGAAGCCATACCGAGTATCAAACTGAGCGGTAAGGCATAATCTTCCATCCAACGAATCTTCAGCGCTTTGGATAAGCCGCCGAAGATCGCCATCACCACGGCGGCAACCGCCATCACGCACACGGGAATTAAGCCCGAGGTGTTGCCCGAAAAGACAAGACCGACGTCACAGAAAACGTAGCCGAGAAAGGCGGAGATCATACCGAGGAACATCGCGTTATTGAAGATCTCGCCCCATTTTTTGTCTTTCATTCCCATTTTGATCATGCCGCCCTGGATCTTTTTCGTGACAAACGGGACCAGTACGATACCGGCGGCAATGCCGATAGTCATGACCCAGACGATCGACATAAAGATGGAAGGATCTGTTACGGTAGCACTGGCTGACAGTTCGGCTGCCGTCAGCGCGTTGCCCGCGGCGACGGTTTCATAGGTGATGGAGCCGATAACCGAAAGGCGTAACCACGGCAACGCCAGCCCTAAGGACTTGGACAGTGCCACAACACCGACCAAGATCGCAATGGCGGGAGCAATGGTGAACACCGCCGAAGACGTTACCGTCGATTTGACGGTGGCGCTGCTGATGCCGAGCTGCTTGGCGCGGCGGAGCGCTTTTGCCAAGAAATACACCGATTGCGCCAGTACGGCGGCAATGATGATCCCAACCAACACAAACAGGATGGGATGATTGACACTGAATTCCATACGGAATCCCTCCTTTTCTGTCTATACGATACCATAAATTTCTCTTTTTCGCAACTGTACTTTACCATATTTGACCTGTGTGTTTGCGGCTTTAACATTCATCTTGTATTTTTCGACAAAATTTGCTACACTGAAACACATGATGAGAAGGTGGTGAGCGGATGAAACGGTTGTGGCTATTTCTGATCGTGGTCGTATTGTGCCTGACAGCGGTAAGTTGTTCGGCGTCGAGAGAGGCCATGGCAACGGTACCCACCACCATGACTACCGTGACTACCACTACCACGACAACGACAACCGCTACTCCCGCCACCGTTGCCGGAGAACGCGTACGATATCTCGGTTTGTACGATACCGATACGCAAGAACCATTGTACGAATCGTGGGCGGATGAGCGAATTTATCCGGCAAGTCTTGTTAAGATCACGACGGCGTACACCGCGTTACACTACCTTCCGGCAGACACCGAAATCGCGGTTGGTTCAGAATTGTCGTTGGTCAAACCGCATTCTAGCGTTTGCCGCATCCAACGCGGCCACCGCTTGCCGTTGCGTGATTTGATTGCCGGTATGCTGATGTCCTCCGGCAACGACGCCGCTTATACGGTCGCGGTGAACGTGGCGCGCACCGCCAAGCAGGATGCCGGCTTGACCGATAAAGATGCGGTGGCGTATTTTTGTAAACTGATGAACGAGACCGCCCATGACCTCGGTGCCGTAAACTCGCATTACGTCAACCCCGAGGGCTGGGACGATGAACGGCAGTATACCACGGTACGCGACTTGTCGATCCTCATTCGCAAGGCCATGCGGATACCGGAAATTCGCGACGCGGTTTCTTCTGTGGAGAAAACGGTTTCGGTGGGGAACGGTCAGACGCTTACATTTCGTAACACGAATCTCTTTTTACACAAAAGCAGCAACTTTTACGACGAACGTGTGACCGGCTTTAAGACCGGCTCCACCTCGCATGCCGGTAAATGCTTGGCAACCACCTTGGTGAAAGATGGCAAGACGTACATTGCGATCGTGATGAATTGTTCGACCGATACCGACCGTTACCAAACCATGCAAAACGTATTAAAGCGTATTCCATGACAAAACTTGCCCCGAACGGTTCGCCGTTCGGGGCTTTTATATCGGTAGAGCGCACTCTACCAACTGAAAAATAACAGTAGAGAGGGAACGCGAAACGGTAGGTTGTGTTTGTGCGGGAGAGGCGGTTATACTGTCCGTATCAACCCAAGGAGGGATCTGTATGCGAACACCGCTCAAGGAACGGCGCTTACCGAACTATACGCGCGGGCAGGAAATTGCCAACATGGTGACACACATCGTCGGCGGGGGATGGGGGATTATCGTCCTGCTGACAGCGGTTTTGCTGTCGTCATTCCGCCACAACGTGTGGGGCGTTGTAAGCGGCAGTATCTACGGCGCGTCGTTGATCTGTTTGTATACCGTCTCCAGCGTGTATCACGGACTAAAATCGGTCACCGCCAAAAAGGTGATGCAGGTCATGGATCACTGTACCATCTACTTTTTGATCGTCGGCACCTACACACCTATCGTATTGTGTGCGATCCGCCCGATCGCTCCGGTGGCGGCATGGATCGTGTTCGGCGTGGAATGGGCGCTGACGGCACTCGCTGTCGTGTTTACCGCCATCGATCACCACCGCTACCGCGTGCTGTCGATGGCGTGCTATATCGGGCTCGGTTGGTGTGTGATCTTTATCTTACAAGACACGGTTAAAGCGCTGGGCACTGCGGGCTTTTTCTGGTTGCTCGCAGGTGGCATCGCCTATACGATCGGCGCGATATTGTACGGGGTCGGTGCCAAGAAACCGATCTTCCATACCGTCTTCCACGGCTTTGTGTTGCTGGGCAGTATTTTGCAGGCGGTATCAATTCTGTTCTACGTGTTATGAATAAGCCCCCTCCTTAGCGGAGGGGGCTTCGTTATACAATATCGGTCACCGTTTCGTTATAGGTCTGATCACCGACGATCGCGATGAGTTCCGTTTTGGTTTGTGTCTCGTCAAAGGTGGAATACCGTATGTGAAGAACATCCCCTTCGCGAAGTACTTTTTCGCCGTGTTGGTCCACCTGCGCGTTTTGCTTTAGATCGTGCTTTACCGATAACACGAACAGATTAGCGGGCCAGAAAATATCGCGAATTTGTTTGCCGACGGCAAACGCACCTTCCTGTACGGTCACAAAGGTATCGATCACCTGCGCGGCTTTGGATTCGTTAAGATTCTTGATCTTGCGTTCCAGCACCGTTTCATTAATGGAATGAACCCCGAAGATCTCGGTGATGGCATACGCCGTGGCGGCGGTCGCGATGACTGATAACAGATTAGCCGAGCAAGAGAGCGCCTCTATCGAGAAAACGATTGCAGTCAGCGGCATTTTCATCATGCCGGCAATGCAGGCGGTGATGCCCAATACCAGTACCAGCGTATACTGTTCCGACGGCAGTCCGGTCAGCGAAAGAAGCTTCGCCAAAATGGCGGATACCACTGCGCCGAGTGCTAATAACGGTACGAAGATACCCCCGGTAATGCCGTTCGTATTGGCACTGAGAGTGAGTGTGGTACGCACGATTAAAATCAACAGCAACATCATAAGAGTTGGTGCGCCGTCAAGCAGGGAAACGATGAGATCGTGACCGGTCGAGATAAACGAAAAAGAACAAAGACCCGCAATGAGCGTCAGCAGAAAGACGAGGAAAGTTTTAACGGTGCGTGACAATTCCCCCAAAACCGTATGAAACAGAGAATTAAGAAACCGGAAATAATGCAAAAACAGCACCGAAAAAAGTCCGACTGCAGCACCCACAAGCAGCGGTAACCAAACGTCCCGCGTCGATAACGCGGGTAGTTGTAAAGCAGGGAAGAGGGAAATGCTCACACCACAAAGCGGCGCTAAAAATTCCGAAGTGATGCGAGCAAACAGCACTGAAAAAGCAGAGGTCAGCAAGATGGTGGGCGATATGCGCTGATGCGCTTCTTCAATAGCAAATAAGATACCCGAAACAGGTGCACCTGTGGCGACCGAAAACCCCGCGCAGGCGCCGCCCGTCATCGCATAGCGATCCCACGCACGGTGCTTTTTCGAAAATAAAGACACGGTGCCTCTGCCGACGGCGGTACCCATTTGAACGGACGGTCCCTCGTTGCCGAGCGGTACACCGATCAAAAACGACGTCAGGGACAGAAAAAAGGTGCCGATCAGATTTTTAAGCCAACGAAACGAGACGATTCCCCGCAGAATGCCGATCGAGGTCGGGATACCGCCACCGCGAAGGTTGGGCGTTTTACGGTAACAGTAAACGAACAATGCCGCGATACCGAACAAGGCCGTGATTACGAGCGGTAACCATATTAAGTGTTCTCGCAAAAAGTCATATCCCGTTTCACAGATCGAAATCACGTGCTCCGCACATACCTTATATACGGTAATCACCACGGCGGTCAACACACCGGTGATCGCACCGAACCAGCAGGAGGAGGCAATTAAATTCACAATATCACGTTTTGCTCGTTGTTTCATACAGCACCGACTCTATCTGAAAAGTTGTGTACCATTTTATCACGCCGCTCACGGAAAAGCAAGGGAAAACAACAAGACCGAAAGCAACGCTTTCGGTCTTTCGTCTTATTCGAATAACGGGGTGGAAAAATAACGTTCGGCGGTATCGGGCAATACGGTGACGACGCGTTTGCCTTTTCCCAATTGTTTTGCTAAACGAATGGCGGCGGCCACGTTGGTGCCGCTGGAGATTCCGCACAGAATACCTTCCTTGGATGCCAGATCTTTGGAGGCCTGCAGGGCTTCTTCATCCTTTACGATGCACACGTCATCGTAAATGTCCTGATTGAGTATGGCGGGAATGATCCCGTCACCGATACCCATCTGCACGTGTGTACCGATCGATCCCCCCGACAAAATCGCGGCATTCTCCGGCTCAACCGCCCAGATCGTCATGTCGGGGTTGGCGGCCTTGAGCACCTCGCCGATACCCGTGATGGTGCCGCCCGTACCGATACCCGAGCAAAAGCCGTCGATCGGTCCGTCCGTTTGCTCCAGGATCTCTTTAGCGGTAGCAGAGCGTTGAATGGCGGGGTTTGCGGGATTTTCAAACTGTTGCGGCACAAAGACGTTCGGATCCTCGGCTTTCATTTTGAGCGCGAGCTGTAAACATTCCTCAATACAAAGACCAATGTTGCCCGCGTCGTGTACCAACACGACCTCGGCACCGTACTGACGAACGAGCAAACGCCGCTCCTCACTGACGGAATCCGGCATAATGATCTTCACCTTATAACCGCGCACCGCGCCGACGAGCGCCAACCCAATACCTTGATTACCGCTGGTGGGCTCCACGATCACGGTGTTTTTGTTAATGAGTCCACGCTGTTCCGCATCGCAGATCATATTGTAGGCGGTACGGGTTTTGATAGATCCGCCCACGTTGAGTCCTTCAAATTTTACCAACACCTCGGCATCGTCCGGGCCTGTCATATGGTTGAGCCGAATAATCGGCGTGTTGCCCATGGCTTGTAAAATGTTATCGCAAATCATGGAATGTTGAACCTCACTTTGCAAACTGTGTAATACAGTATACGCAAGACGGAAGAAAATGTCAATTCATATAATGAATCGGTCTATCCGCCGCCGGCGGCGGAGGGGCAAGGAAATGAAATATGGCTTACGCCATATGAAATAATTCTTTCGGATTATGAAATATTTTGCTTGCGCAAAATGTGAAATAAAATTCGTACCTTCATATGCCGAAGGCATATTTCATACGCGAAGCGTATTTCATATTGCCAAGCAATATTTCACTCGTTCCGTAAGGAACAAATTTCATTGAAAAAAGGACTTCACGAAAGTGAAGTCCTTTTTTCTGTCATTCGTGTCCGAAAAAGAACTGGTTAAAAACTGAGGATTTTTTCGTTTATACTTATTTTTTCGAAAGATTTTTAATAAACAATGTAT
>JAZNRA010000053.1:0-7139 GCA_045590415.1 Acutalibacteraceae bacterium
TACCTCCGTAACACTGGCAGAACTGGAAACCGTAAAATCCTGCAACCGAAACAGGTTTTTGCCGTATCGTGCGACGGTCACGGCGGAAAAATCCGTTATCGTATCGCTTGCCAGTTGAACCGTCATGTCCACATCCGGCGAAGTGCTGTCACACAACACAGCCGCACCGCTCACCGTGCCGTTCATGTAACGACTGGCTTTCAAGACGGCGCGTTTTCCCGCCTCAAATACCCGTTGCTCGTTCTCGGCGATCGCGGTCAATTTGTCCGAAATGCTCATACGGACGCACCCCCGATCAAGGCGTTCTGAATGGCGAGAATGCCGTCCAACGCCGTTTCGATGCCGCCGAGTTGTTGTTCAACCGCGTCAACGCGTTCGTGTGCATAATCAGCTCGGTTATTTGAATACACAACGCCTTCTTCCAAAAAATTTATTCGTTCATTCAATGCGTAAGTGACGTTGCTCGTGTCGTACTGCAAGCGGTTCAATTCCGCTGTCACGGCCTTGTTGGCGACGGCGCGCGCGGAATCCCCGTCAAGCGTTTGATCGGCACCGAAGCGGTGCAACGGCAGCTCCGTGTACGACGTCACCCCATCCCCGATCTTAAAGGCGACCGCCGTTCCGATTTCATTCAACACGAGCACCGGTTCTTTGGACTTAAGAGTCGGATTCACCGCTTCCAGTGCCGACGCCGTATCACCGCGCAACTGATAGCGGGCTTTCGCTTTTACCGTATGTTTTGCCATTTCGTTGTCCCTCACTTCCATCTGCCCTTGGCTTCCAAACTCAACCGTACGGCGGTTTCATTTTCAACCGCCACAACCGTAACGGCGAACAGTTCCCCTACTTCCGTAGCGGTAGTGCTTCTGTTCGTCACAAAGAAATTGCCGTTTTCATCACTGACCGATACCAAAACGGCAGGGACACCGACAAAGAATGACGCGGGAAACAAAACGCCTTCCAATTTGCCGTAATAATGCGTATCGCCCCACGAATGTGACGGTGTTACTCTTGTGTTCAGCACGCCCCAGCACTCCGCCAATCCGCTTTCCCATTTACGGTACATCCAGATACCGTCCGTGCCTTGCTCAACCACGTGATCCGCCGTTAAGAACTCGATCTCACCGCCGGCGGAACCGCCGTCGATGACCAATTCCAGGTCGTCGATCACCGATACGTCACCCGTATCGCCCTTGTCGCCTTTTTCGCCGTTGAGCTCACCGTTTTGAAGCTTTTGCTCCACGGCTTTTAAGAAAAGTTGTGCCTCGTCCAGCGTTTCCTGCCAGGCGGGGCGAGCGCTCTCTCCCAACGGTTCGCCCTCCTCGCGGTCCTCAAACCGCAAATACGCGGGAGCGGAGTGAAACCGCACCGTTTCGGTGCCGTCCTCCCCCTGCTCAATCGCCACAAGACGCAGTGTGGCGACCCCCGGTGCGGTCCACGCAGACGGAACCTCGCAGGATACCGTACCGCCCCTCGCCTCTAAGAGGCCGGTAACGTCGTACGCACCGCTGCCGTCGGTGAGTTCCAGACGATAGCGATACCCCTCAAACGGCACGGAAAACCGCACCACCGCCGCCCGATGGTCACCCGTATGCCCCGCAAACTGCGGCGTATCGGGCGAAACGCCCGCCGCGGTCACGGTAAAATCAATGGTGTAAAATGCCATGTTACTCCTCCTTTCAATTCCGTCGCGCTCCGCGCGACACCTTCCTATACGCGCAAGCGTATTTCACTGCGACGGCATCCGGCGCCGCTACAGCGCCGCTTTGTCCAGCGTTAACTTTTTCTCGGCGATCTTCGCCTGCAGGGTCTTATTCGCCGAAGCGGCGTTTTTTTCCTTCTTTGCCGCCGCCTGCTCGCGGGCGGTAATAAGTTGCTGTGACAACGCACTTAAACGTTGCTGTTGCTTCGCCCGCGCCGACCGCTCGGAAACGGTGCGCTTGCGTTCAACGCTCTCGTTTGCCGAATCCGCCGTACCGGAATGCGAAAGCCCCAAATTGCTGAGCGTTTCCGCGATTTGGCGCTTCTCAATGAGGGCTTTCACTGCCGCACGGTCGATCGTCACACCGGCGGTGCTTTGCGCGTCTTTTTGCTGTGCCGCAATCTCCGTTTCGGTTTTCTTTAAGTCGGCGTCCACCGTCTTATTATATGCCGCAATCGAAGCATCGGTCGCATCGGTCTGTTGCTGTTGATATGCGGCGAGCAACGCCGCCGCTTGTTCTTTTGTCAGTTTCGTTGCCATCGTTATCTCCTTCCCGTGATCACGCGCCAGGTGATACTGCCGACACGCAGTCCCTCCGCCTCCAACCGCAGTGCAAAGCGGCGGCAGCGGGACACCGACGGTGTCAGCCGTACTCCGTCGTGCGCCACGCGCTCGACATCGGTATGCGTACCCTGCTCCGTGACGTAGGCAGCACTCACCTTAGCGTGCGCCGCCGCGTCCGCGAAAACACCCGTAATACGCTTGTATTCATCCGGTGCACCGAGGTCAAACTGCTTGGTACACAGCACACCCCGCACCGTCTGCGGGGTAAACGCATACGTCGCATTCACCCAGCTCGTTCCGCTGTGCGTGATCACGGTATCCTGCTCGCCCGTTTGCCGAAACCAGTACATCACCCAAACGTTCCCCACCGCATACGCGGCAGGAATACGGAGTTCTCCGCCGACTCGGCAAAGCGACTGTGCCACCGCACCCGTTCTGTCAAACGACCACCGCGACCAACGCGGCGCGGCTTCATCGGTCGCAAGAAACAGCGCGTTGTCCCACAATAAGAGGTATTCGCCGTCGATCGCGGTACCTGCGACAACGGCGGGTTTCCTTTTGCGCAGCAGCGGACGGATCGGCTCGGAAATCGGCATCACGGTGCGTTGTGACAACTTTCCGCTCGTGCTGAGCGTATACACCGTTCCGTCCGCGCACGCCCAGACCAAACGGTTGCCGAGCAACGCGAGCGTGTCGGGCAGATCACACCCGATCTCGGTGTGGATCGGCGTGATGGGGAACACCGCCGTCGCGGTGGTGTCGGTGACTGCCCCGCTCTCCACGTCCTCCACGGTAACGGTATCACTGCGCACGTATTCTGCCGCATACAACGAGTGCTCCTTGAACAATAAGAGCCACTCGCCCTGCTTGCCGAAAGCGGTCAACGCCTCGTCCGGATCGCCGAGCGAAGCGTACGCCGTTTCCGGAAAATATAACGGATTATTGAGTGCGCTCCACATCACGTAGTGACCGCCGCCGAGAAACAGCCGCGTGCCGCCCGCCTCAGAACTGCGGTCGCCGCCGTACCAGGTGCCGCATCGCATATCCGAGATCCGGGGGCCCACCGACCCTGCACGCTGTGCCATGGCGGTCACGTCACCCCGAATACCCTCGCTTGGCATGGCACAGGGCACGCCGTCCTTGAGAAACCAAAAGCAATGTCCCTTGGTATCCAGTTGCACCTGATATCCGTCCACCGTACCCGACAAACCGTTACCGCCTTCGACGGTCCAGGTAAACGCCGTGTTTTCGCGTGTCAGCGTAACGGTCAACTCACTGCCCCCGCGCAACGTCGGCAGATAATAGTAAATGCCCGCACCGTTGGTGCTGTAGGTACAGCGAAACCGGTCGGTCAGGCGGTTATAGGGTTCCACACGGGATCCCGTCAGTCCGGTCTCGGCGCGGGAGACTACCGGTGTACCGCCGGTCATATACAGCGGTATGTACGCCCTATCGTACAACGGCTCCCACACGTTTCCCCCCGCATGCACGCCGTAAATGTCACCGTTACTCAAAAAGAGCAGCGAGCTGTACGCGGCAAACGCCTCGTCGTTCCCGACCGACACGAAAAAGCCGCACAGTCCCCGCTGTCCGCTGATGCTGAAATACCCACCGGTCGGCAGACCGTCCCGATCGAAGACCGTCACGCACACGTCGCCGCTCACATCGGTATCCGTCGAGGCGAGTACCAGCAGATAGCCGTCGCGGTCGGTGAAATACCGCGTGCGGTCGCCCAGTGCGAACTTGTGAAAACGTCCGGCATCGGTGATAAACCCCTCACGCGTGCGCAGCATGCCGTCCTTCCAGCGCATGTCACGGCAGTCGGACAACTGCGTGTCGCCGATGAGCGTCGGATCGGTCCCGACGTTGAGTCCGCCAGACAGTGCGGGAATGGTTGCCGTCACACGGCTGTTTTTGGACATGCGAGGGTGCTTCATGCGTCACACCCCCGCGGCAGGGTATCGGTGCGCCGTTCGTACGTTTGCCGCACCGCCACCCGCTTTTGATCGTACAGCGCCGCAAAAAACTGCTGGTTATCGCCGTCGCCCTCGGCGGCGGCAAGCAGCATCGCCACACCGTACGGCAGCACGCCCCGCACGGTCTGCTCCGCAAGCGGCACGTCCTGTTTGAGTGACGAAAGCGGCGGCGCCATCGTGCCGCTTTCCGAGAGCGACAGATCACAAAGCAGTTGGTTTATCACCGTCAAGCCCCGCTTATATACTTCCGTGTTCTGCGCGCTGTCCGGATCGCCGAGCGTGTCGGTATAGCCCAGCAGGCGCATCGCCTGCCGAAAAACCTCTTGTCCTGTCATTCATTTCGCCTACTTTCCTTTCGAGTTGTTCGTGTAGGGCAGGGCCTTGGTCCTGCCGTCAACTTTGTGCGCGGCTGAACAACGGCGGGAGCGAGCCCCCGCCCTACATCCCCGCTCCCCAATCCTCCCTTGTGTAAAGGGAGGTGAGTCGGCGGAACACCGACTCGGAGGGATTGTTTAAATCCCGTCCGCGTAGCGGACACCTTCCCATTCGCCCCTCGGGCGAATATTTCATACCGCCGTAAGGCGGTATTTCATCACGCGCAAGCGTGATTTCACCGCGGCGAAGCCGCGATTTCACTGCTCAGGGATACGGGACATATCCCTGAGCAACCCATCCACGTCGGGCACGATCCCGCGCGGCAGGCGCCGTAAATATTGCTCGGCGGTGATGACCCCGCGGTCAAACAGATTATCCAGCGTCACGATGGACTGGCTCTCACTCCACAGTGTTGCCGCGCCGACATCCACCTTCACGCGCAGCATCAGCTCGCGGTAGCGCTCACCGTCAAACGGCAGATACCACGTGCCGAACTCGTCACGGACGGTAAGTGCGCGGTTGCCGTAGCCGGTGATCCAGAACTCCGCCCACAGCCGCGCGACCTGCTCGCAAAACGCATAAAACCGCGTTTTGATGGTCTGGATGGGCATCATTGCCACCTCGCGCACTGCCACGATCGCGGAGGTGTTTTCGGGCGTTACGTCACCCAGCGACACCGCGTTCGCGCCGCTTTGCGCGAGCGTATTCTGAATCAGCGTCTCGATCTCTGCCGACAGCGCCGCCGAGAACTGCGGCGGATCCACGTAGGTCAGCGCGCTGCGCACGTCGTCGCCGCTGCCGAACACGCGGATCACCTGCCCCGGATCGTTGGTGACGGGTTGCTGTACCACGTCGCCGTTGACAAGTAACGTCGGCAGTCCCTGCATCATCATCGACCACACCGACGCCGTCAGCATGCGGTTGATGGCGATCTGATTGGGGATCAAGTGCGTGATCTCGCTTTGCCCGTACACACAGTCGGGAAGCGTGTCCCAGCGGAACAAACACAGCGGATACAGCCGCACGCCCATCTCCCACTTGGGACGGATAGTAACGCCGCGGCAGACCTGCACGCCGTACAGATGCGGCTCGCCGTTTTCGTCGTATTGCCTGTAGAATTTCGTCAGTAAGATCGCCTTGCCCTCACCCTCCGGCTCACCCTCGGGGGTGAATTCGTCGCGGTCGGGACGGATCAACGCGATCTCATCCTTGGAACGGCCGTAACGCTTCGCCATACGGCGCAGCTCGTCCACCGTGCGGCGCTGTGCGATGACGATAAAGGGCTGCTCCTGGATGTTTTCCACGGTGGGATCGCCGAAATACACGTTCTCAACGTCCAGCACCTCACACGCAATATCCCCCGTGATCGGCGCCGTGCGCCCCTCGTCGGCATACTGACCGGTGCGGATGCGCTCGTCCCAGTAGGTATATAAAATACCGGTGCCGGTGGTGTACGCGCTGCGCAGTACCGCGGCGCGCAACTCGTCAAACCCCACGCGCTCGGCGGTCACTTCAAAATAGTGCGACAGTGCGTCGGTGACGAGCCCGACCTCCTCTTCAAAGGGGAGTATCGGCCGTTCGCCGGCGGCGATGAGCTCTTTGTTGCGATAGGTGCGTTCCCGCAACGCGGCGGTATCCGCCACGCCGTCGGCGGAAAAATTCACCGCCACGGGACCCGCACCCACCGCCGCCATCTTGTAATCGCCGATACGGCGAATAACGTTATGACGCACCAGCGGTCGCTCGCCGCCGCAGCGTGCGCCGTGCCATTGATCGCCGCTGAAAAAGCGGCGGTTGATCTCGTTTTGACGGTACAGCCCCTTTTCGCCGATACCGCTTTTGTAACGGACACCCGCGCGGTATTCCGAAAACACCTGCTCGGGATCGTCCCATGCACGTTTCGTTTGCATAAACTCCTCACTCCCATTTTCTCCCCCCTCGCCTCCCTCTGACGAGGGAGGCGCCGAGCAACGCTCGGCGGAGGGAGAGAAAATTTCACACCGCCCGAGGGCGGTATTTCACCGCGGCGAGAGCCGCGATTTCACTGCTACGGCTCTGCCCTCGCTTAATACACGTACGCGTAAACCGAATCCGCTGCCGAGTTTTTCACGATCAGATCGTAGTAGGTGCGGTAATCGAACTTGTACGCATCCGCCGCCTGGTTCTGGGACGGATCAAAGGTACGCACGCGCTCGGTCTTTTTGACCAAGCTTGCCGCCTTTTTCGGCAAAATGAGCAAGCCGACGGACTGTGCGTTCTCGGCCGGCACAAAGCCGCCGGCGGTCTCGTCGTGGATGACCTCGCCGTGTTCGTCCTTGGTGACGGTAGCGCCGTCGTTGAAGACGTAAGCGCTCTTCATGCGGTTGTCGGCGACCGGGAACAGCGGGATACCGTTGATGGATTTGACCTCGTAGTATACGTCGCCTTTCTTGAATTCGGTCACGCTGATGTGGCGGGATAGCTCGGGCGAATTCTGGATCGCCGCCCACACGGTGGGGTTGACGAAGCAGACGAGCGGCTCG
>JAZNRA010000054.1:0-13221 GCA_045590415.1 Acutalibacteraceae bacterium
CTCCGAGGAAATCCTCGGAGGGGCGTTCGTTTATTGCATGTCGCTCGCGGTGACGGTATAGCCGGCATCGGTGACCGCTTTGGCAAGTGCCTCGACGGAGGTGGTGCCGGCATCAATAATCGCCTGCTTCTTATCGAGATCTACGGTGGCATGAACACCCGGCAGGGCATTCAGCGTATCCTCGACCCGTTTGCGGCAATGCTGACACATCATGCCTTCGATCGTTAAACGTACCATGGTTTTCTTCTCCCTTCTTTTCGGTGCTTTTTGCTTATGAAAGCGGCGAAGCCGCAACGCATTGGTAACGACGAACACACTGCTCAAACTCATCGCCGCCGCCCCAATCATAGGGCTCAACCGCCATCCTAACAACGGATAAAACACACCCGCCGCCAGCGGGATCCCCAAGCAGTTGTAGAAAAATGCCCAAAACAGGTTTTGACGGATATTGCGAATAACGGCGCGGCTTAAACGGATCGCCGTCGCCACGTCGCGCAGATCGTTTTTCATCAGCACGATGTCGGCACTTTCCACCGCCACGTCCGTACCCGCACCGATCGCGATACCGACGTCGGCACGCACCAAAGCCGGTGCGTCGTTAATACCGTCACCGACCATTGCGACGGTTTGACCCGCGTCACGAATGCGCGCGATCACTGCTTCCTTATCTTGCGGCAGTACCTCGGCAATCACTTCGTCCACACCGACGTCTGCGGCGACCGCCTCGGCGGTGCGTCGGTTATCGCCGGTGAGGATTTGCACCGAGATGCCCATACGTTTGAGCGCCGCGACTGCCTCACGGCTGGTTTCTTTGGGAAGATCCGCCGCCGCGATCACACCGATCACCTTGCCGTTTTGAGCGAATATCAGCGGCGTTTTTCCTGCATCCGCCAAACCGTCAAGTGTTTCACGGACGGCAGCGGTATCCACTTCGTTTTCACGCATCAGCCGTTCGTTGCCGGCATAGCAGGGAGTGCCCTCCAGTTCTGCCGAAACGCCGCGGCCTGCCAACGTTTCAAAAGCGGTCACGGACGGCACGTTAATCCCGCGCGCGGACACCTCCGCCATGATCGCCGCTGACAACGGATGCTCGCTGCGGCTTTCCAGCGCCGCGGCAACGCGCAGAAGCTCGTCTTCCGACACCGACAGCGGAAGGACGTCGGTAACGACGGGCTTCCCGTTGGTGACCGTACCTGTCTTGTCCAGCACGACGCAGTTGACGTTGTGCGCGATCTCCAGCGCTTCACCGGATTTTATCAAAATGCCGTTCTTGGCCCCCTGCTCGGTGCCCACCATGATGGCAACCGGTGTGGCGAGCCCCAACGCACACGGGCAGGAAATGACCAGCACGCAGATTGCAGAGGATAAGGCGTCTTCGGGAACACCGCCCGCGATCAGCCATACGATACCGGTGACAAGCGCGATCAACATAACGATCGGCACGAACACCGCCGCGATCTTATCCGCGGTTTTGGCAATGGGGGCTTTCCCCGCACCGGCATCCTCTACCAAGCGAATGATCTGTGCGAGCGTGGTATCCTGCCCCACGCGCGTGGCGCGGAACTTCAAATAGCCGCTCTGATTAACGGTGGCGCTGATGACCTGAGAGCCGACGTCCTTTTCCACCGGTACGCTCTCGCCCGTAATAGCGGATTCGTCTACCGCGGCACGGCCTTCGATCACCACACCGTCCACCGGTATCCTGCCGCCGGAACGCACGATCACAATATCCCCCGCCGACACCTGCTCCAACGGAATCGTGATCTCCGAGCCGTCCCGTTCGACTACCGCCGTTTTGGGTGCAAGATCCATCAGCGCCTGTAGAGCTTGCGTCGTCTTATTTTTTGAGCGCGTTTCAAGAAATTTTCCGAGCGTGATCAGCGTTAGGATCATCGCGGCGGATTCAAAATACAAGTCCTCGTGATAGCGCACCACCAGTTCCGTATCCCCCGCGGCGATGCCGTGCGCCATACGGTAGAGCGCGAATACGCCGTACACCAGCGCCGCTGCCGAGCCGACGGCAACCAACGTATCCATGTTGGGTGCACGGCGAAAAAGCGACGGTACGCCTTTTTCGTAATATGCGCGGTTGACGTACACGATCGGCAGGCAGAGCAGCAACTGTGTCAGCGCAAACGCGACCGCGTTGTGATGCCCGCTCAAAAACGACGGCAACGGCAAGCCCACCATATGCCCCATGGAAAGGTACATCAAGGGAATCAAAAAAGCCAAGGAGATCCACAGTCGCCGTTTCATCGCGGGCAAGGTGGATCCCTGCGGTTTAGCACCCGTAGGTTCAGGCCGCGCCGCCGCGCCCATCGGTGCGGCGCCGTAACCCGCCGCTCGCACCGCATCGATAACCATCGCATCGGTCACCTGGGCGGGATCGTACGTGACGGTCATGCTGTTGGTCATTAAATTGACCTGTGTATCCTCTACACCGACAAGTTTGCTCACCGCCCCGTGCACGTGAGCAGAGCAGGCCGAGCAGGTCATACCGGTGACAGAAAAACGTTGCTTCATACATCGGGATCCTTTCAGTTAGTTATTGCTAATTGCAGGGCAAAGCAGAGCGATACGTTATCGCTCGATAAGGCACACGGCGTGCGCCGCCATGCCGTCGCCGTTGCCAGTAAAGCCAAGCCCCTCCTCGGTGGTGGCTTTGACGCTGACGGCATCCACCGATACTTCACACGCAGCCGCCAACTTTTCGCGCATTTGGACAATATAGGGCTTCAGCTTGGGCGCTTGGGCGAGCACCGTGGCATCAATATTGCACAGCGTAAAGCCCGCGTTGCGCACCGCGGCGGCTACCAGTGACAACAGTTTTAAACTGTCGGCACCTTTGTACTGCGGGTCGGTATCCGGGAACATCCCGCCGATGTCGCCCAATGCCGCGGCACCGAGCAGGGCATCCGCGACGGCGTGTGCCAGCACGTCGGCATCCGAATGGCCGAGCAGGCCTTTTTCATGCGGGATCTCCACACCGCCGAGAATGAGCGGGCGGTCCGCTGTCAAGCGGTGTACGTCATATCCGTGACCGATACGAAAATTCATCGTAACAGCTCCTCTGCAAACGGCACGTCTTCCGGTGTCGTTATTTTAATATTGGTATAGCTCCCCTCCACCAGTTTGACCGGTCGGCCGATCGCTTCGATCAGCTGACAGTCGTCGGTGACGTCGAGGCCTTGTGCGGCAGCGTGCTCAAACGCGCGCTCGTACAACGCCTTCTCGAAGATCTGCGGGGTTTGGATGTTCCACAGCGCGGCGCGGTCGGGAGTTTCGATCACTATGTCGTTCTCATCGGCGATTTTGACGGTGTCCTTAGTACGTACAGCAGCGGTTGCCGCGCCGTATTGCACCGCCCCTTGTATCACCCGCTCGATGATGACGGGAGTAACAAGCGGACGCGCGCCGTCGTGAATCGCCACATAGTCTGCTTTGCACGCGTTTACACCGTTTCGCACCGATTGCTGACGGGTATTGCCGCCGCATACGACGGCGGATAGTTTGGTGATACCGTAGGTTTCGGCGATTTCGTGCAAACGGGGATGGTGTTCCTCCTGGGCGACCACCACGATCTCGCCGATCGCCGCGCATCGTTCAAACGCCGCTAAGGTATGTGCGATCAGCGGGCGGCCGTTCAAGGGGATAAATTGCTTGGGGGTACCCATACGGGTGGAATTGCCTGCGGCGACGATCACCGCGGTTACCGACGGATTCATCCGATCACACCTCTTTCACTTCCGTTACTGTAAGTGCGCCGTCCTTGACGCGAAACCGAACGTCCCACTTGCCGTAGGACATACCGTATACGCGCTCGTCGTCCTGCTGATAGGACGGACGCGGATCTTGCTCCAGTATTTCGATCAGCGCGCCGCGCTGATCCGTATCAATGCGGGAAAGCAGCGTTTCGGGAAAATCTACCGTGACGGCATACTCCCGCACCGCATCCGAAAAACCGCCGATGGCATCGGGATGCGAGTCGGTATACGCGATGTAGGGCTTAATATCCCAAATGGGGGTGCCATCCATCAGATCGGCTCCCTCTACCACCAACACCGTGCCGTACTTCTCCGTTTCTTCCACGCGTACCAATTTGACAGACGAAAGACCGATGGCATTCGGGCGAAACGGTGAACGTGTGGCGAACACGCCCATGCGGCGATTCCCGCCGAGACGCGGCGGACGCACGGTGGGACTGAACCCCTCCCGCACCGCTTCGGAAAACTGCCAAATGAGCCATAAATGCGAGTATTCTTCGATCCCGCGCAGGGCCTCCCGATTACGATACGGTTTTTCAAAGACGATGGTTGACAGCACACCCGAAACGAGCCCGCTCTGCCGCGGAATACCGAATTTGCTGTGAAAATCGTTATGAATACGCGCGATACATTTCATGCAATCCTACTCCGAATCAAACTGGTTTAATCATAGCACAGCGGTCTTAAAAAGTCAACGAAACGACGGTTACGACCGATATTTTGCCGGTCCTTGTATTGACAGTGAATTCCGCCGCGTGGTAATATAGGGTATACTATGGGAAATTCAGGAGGGTGTTTTTATGCTTTCGATCGTTTTCTGGGTATTTTCCGCGCTCGTTCTGGCGGTGTCGATGGGGCTGTGCATTTGGCTCGGCTATCGCCGCGGCGTTTTTAACAGCGCGCTGCGGCTCGGCTTTTTCGTCGTTTCGGGTGTGCTGGCATTTGTTATTGCCAGGTTGCTTGTAAAGCCGATCGGCAGCGCCCTTTCGGATTTGCTGGTATCCCTGATCGGTGAGGATATTGCCGTGCTGACGAGCATGTCGTCTCTGCAGGAACTCATCATCAAACTGGGCGGCGGATTGCTGGCCCCCCTCGTCTTTATGATCCTGTTTTTCGTGATCGACAAGTTGACGTTTTTTGCTTACGTTCCCTTAAGGAAAAAATTTGCCGACAACGAAAAGCTTCACACCGTCCCGCACGATAAGCTGTTCGGCGCTATCCTCGGCGGTGTGTTGGCGCTCGCCATCACGGTTTCCTGCGTGTTGCCGGTCGGTGGGTATCCCACGCTTTTGGACGAAACCGTCGATCGGATCACCGCCTCCTCACTTGCCGGGGAGGTGGGCGATGAAATGGCGGAATCCGTTGATGAGGCAGCGGATCTCACGATCGTCAAGGTGGATTATGCGTTGTCCGGTTGGTTGTTCCGCGGGCTCACCTCCGACGCGCGTTCGGTGATCGCAACGTCCTTCTCGTTGCTGGATTTGGTGGATAACATTCAGAATGCTGAGGATGTCCAGTCCGTGTCGGCTGCCCTGCAGGAGCTGCCGGATGAATCGTTTGAACTGTTGATCGAGATCACGAAAGACATGGTGACACAGCTTGTGCCGACCGACGAGTCGCATGAGGCCATCATCGATACTTTGCTCAAAGCGCTGGATCAGCTTCCCGATATGCGCTCAAAGTTTTCCTCTGAGGAATATCTCAAAGAGCTTAATGCGATCACCGCTATCGCATCCATGCTCTCCGATCCGTCCGCTTATACACGAGAGGAACTTATTAAGACGGTATTGTCTTCCTCCGTGTTGACCTCTGTCATTTTGGAAAACCGTGAAGAAATGGCAGAAGAATTCTCGAGTAACACCGAAGGACTGACCAAGAAAGAAAAGAAGGAGATTAAGGATTCCGTCCTTAAGTATGCCGACGAGCTTGACGTCGACGATGAGATCGCATCCTCCTTGCTTTCCGTCTTCGGCATTTCGTAATCCCCCCTCCTTAGAAAGGAAGTGGCGTCATGGTCAAAAGCTGTCCTGCCGAAGTGCTTGACCTGTTTGCCAAGAAAGGCATTGAAACTGCATCCATTCAAACTGCAGCACACAGTGACCGCGATTTAAGCGGTGCACTGTGTGAGTGCTATCTTGTTGCCACAACCGAACACTTAGCAATTCTCTCGGGTGTCTTTTCCGTTGTGGAAAAGAAGAGAAAGTCGATCTTTCGGGGCACATCGCACGTACGGATTCGGTCACAATTCACCGAGTTGTCCTACGCGCAGTACCCGCTTGCCTCGCTTTCTGATTTTACCGTGGAAGAATTGCTGTCGACCTGTCGTTTAACCGCCGTCAGCACTGCTGACGGTGGTTATATTCGTTTAGCGTGTTCCACCAACACGCACAAAGACGGACTTTCCCGCTTTGTACGACATCTGCGTGATTTAAAGAACGGCAAGTCGGTGTGCCTCGACGACGAAGCCGACAGCGACACCGTCTGTCCCATCTGCGGAACGCGCTACCCCAACCCCAACCGCCGCGTCTGCCCGAAATGTATGAGCAAAAGCCATCTGATCCGACGTCTGGCGGGCTTTTTCCTGAAATACTACCGCTCGCTGATCGTCGTATTGCTCTTACTGATCGGCATGAGCGCGCTGGGTGTGTTGACACCGTATATCAGTTCCGCGTTTTTTTATGACGAGGTATTGAGTAAGAACGGTTCCTTCTACGGTCAGGTGTTACTGGTATTATCTATGATCGTCAGTATTCGCATCTTCTCGGTGCTGATGAACATGGTCAACGGTGTCATCTCGGCGCGCATCGCCGCCAAGGTCACATACGATCTGAAGCTGACCATCTTCAACGCGATCCGCCGTTTGTCACTCGGCTTTTTCAACGGGCGGCAAACCGGCGGGTTGATGACACAGGTAAACAGCGACGCGCAAACCATTCACCAGTTTTTCTTGCACGGATTAACGCACCTGCTCGTCAACGGCGTGCAGATCGTGGTACTGCTTTGCGTAATGCTGTACGTTAACCCGTTACTGACGCTTTTATCTCTGCTTGCGATTCCGTTGTACGTGGTGATGATCCGCTTTTGCTACCGTCGTTTGCACGAACTGCATGCCAAGAGGTTTTCCGGAAACCGCGCACTCTCCGGTGCTCTGAGCGATATTTTGAGCGGCATTCGCGTGGTGAAAGCGTTTTCCAAGGAAAAGCAAGAGGTGAACCGCTTTAACCGCTATTCCAAGCGGCTCGCGCAGTCCGACGAAAACTTGTCGGCGTTCCAGTCCGTTGCGTTCCCCCTCACCAATTTCCTGTTAAGCATCGGCGGTTCCTTGATTTGGGCATTCGGCGGCTTTATGGTGATGAAAGGTGAGCTTACCTACGGACTCTTGCTGAGTTTTGTCGCATATCTCAACATGATCTATGCTCCGCTGCAGAGCTTTGCCCAGATCACGAATCTGGCGACCGATTGCCTGAACGCCTGCTCACGACTCTTTGAGATCATGGATACCGTACCGGACGTGCTGGAAGCCGAGCATCCTCTCTCCCCCGAAACCATCGAGGGGCACGTCAGTTTTCGCGACGTGGAGTTCTCGTATCTTAAAAATCACAAGGTGATCGACGGCGTAAGCTTTGATATTGAGGCGGGCAAGATCATCGGTATCGTGGGTCACACGGGCGCGGGAAAATCCACGCTTGCCAATTTGTTGATCCGCTTGTACGACGTATCCGACGGCGAGATCTTAATTGACGGCATCAACGTGAAAGATCTGTCGTTTGACTGCTTGCGAAAAAACGTCGCCATCGTGTCACAGGAAACCTATCTGTTTGTCGGCACGATACTGGAAAATATCCGTTATGCCCGACCCGATGCGACGCTCGACGAGGTGCTGACCGCCGCGCGTATTGCGGGCGCACACGACTTTATCATGCAGCTGCCCGACGGCTACGCAACCATGATCGGCACCGGCTACAAGGATCTGTCCGGCGGTGAGCGGCAACGCGTGTCCATCGCCCGCGCGGTACTGCGCGATCCGCGGATCCTCATTTTGGATGAGGCAACGTCCGCGATGGATACCGAGACCGAACGGCAGATTCACGGAGCACTTGAGCGCTTATCGGTTGGGCGCACCACCATCATGATCGCACATCGGTTGTCAACCCTGCGAAACGCCGATAAGCTGATCGTAATTGACAACGGAAAGATGCCCGAGAGCGGCACGCACGCCGAACTCATCGCCAAAAAGGGCATTTATCATAAGCTGTACCGCATGCAATCGGAAGCACTGAAAAACATTGGTATTGAAGAATGGAAAGGAGATATGATGCCGTGTCCGCCAAAGCATCGTCACCCCGGACGTTAAGTGATATCGTATCGGTCACCTATTTAAACCGTGACAACTGTTCTTTTACCGAAAAGAACGGATTCTTAGGACTCTGTGCCACCATCGATAAGCGCAACGTGTCGTTGTGGGAGCAGCACCGCCACGAGGAGAATCCCGCTGTGGGTGATACCGAAAAAGTGGTGTTGGATCGCATTTTTCTCTCCCGCGCATTCCCGTTTGAAAAGCCGTTTGAATACATTTCCGTCTTTGATAAGGACAAGCATGAGATCGGGTTTATCCGTTCACTTACCGAGGATTTTGATGAAGCGGTGTGTGCGCGGCTGATGCGGGAATTGGAAGAATCGTACTATTGCCCCGTCATTCGGCGCATCCTGTCTGTCAAGACGCAACGCGGCATTTCCTACTGGCAGGTGGAATGTGATTTCGGAGAAAGCTCGTTCTCACTGCGCGACGTGTACGTGGATATGCGCAAGCTCGAGGGGGAAAACGGCGAATTGCGGTTACTTCTCACGGACGTCTACGGCAACCGCTACGAGATTCCCGATGCGAACGCGCTCGACCGTCAAAGCTACCGACGCATCGAATTATATTTGTAAGCTTGATAAAAAACTACCAAGGAGGTGACACGCATGAAGCATCAAGGTGCCTCGTTCGACGGCGCACGACTTGCCGCCGAACACAAAGAACGCATCCGCCGCACACGTACTGAGCAGCTGCTCACGATCGACCCGCACTGCACGACTGACTCGATCGTGGCGTTGTTTGCCTTTGATCTGCCCGACCGTGAAGCGGATGCCGTCTCTCACGCTCCGCAAGTAGACGGACTGGCGGTGGTATTTACCGACCGTTTGGCGGTTTACCAAAACGGTGCGCTTGTGCGTGTGTACTCCTTTGAAACGGCAACGGATTTTCGTGTGCAGATAGGAGTAGGCAGTGTGACTGCGGAATGTACGGTCAACGGCGAACCGCATCTCATTTGCCGTGCGACCAAACGGTTTGCGGAAGAAATTGCCGCGGTGATGAAACAGTTATCCGCGTACAGCGCGGGCGGTACGTATTCGGATGAATACCTGCAGCACGTCGCGCGTTACTGCGAACAGTGCGGCCGTCCCTATCTTCCCGGTTCCTCGTTTTGTCCGCGTTGCGCCAAAAAGAGCGGTGTCATCGTACGGCTGTGGGAGGTGGCACGTCCTTTCAAATGGTATTTGTTTACGGCGGTGGTGCTGTTTTTCCTCATCACGCTGGTCAACCTCGTCACGCCGTCACTCAACCGTCTGTTGGTGGACGGCTACATCACCTCCCCCACCCCGGGAACGGTTTCGATGGCGGGATTTATCGGGGTCATCGTTTCGATGGCGGGGGTACAGCTCGTGTCGCACGCGCTCTCTATATTGCGCAACCGCGCGTTGATCCGCTCGAGCAACCACGTGGTGGTGAGCTTGCGCGAAATGGTATTTGCCAAAATTCAAGCGATGTCCATCAGTCGCATCTCACAGCGTACCGCGGGCACGCTGATGCACCGCGTCACCGACGATACGGTGATTATCCGTGATTTTATCACCAACGTGCTTCCGGAATTTGTGCAGGAAGTGTTGGTGCTGCTGTTTGTTTCGATTTATCTGTTCGTCTACGACTGGCGGCTGGCGTTGCTTGTTTTGCTTCCCACCCCGTTTGTATTCTTCTCGTTCCGTTTCATCCGCAAAAAGCTTCGGCTGTTGTGGCGGAGACGGTGGAACGTGGGCGTTCGCGCCAATACCATTCTGCACGATATTTTTTCGGGTATTCGCGTGGTCAAGGCGTTCGGTATGGAGGACTATGAGACGAAGCGCTTTGACAATATTTCTGCAGAATACCGTACTGCCTCCATCAAGGCGAGTAACCACTGGCAAACCGTACATCCCATTTTGCATTTCCTTATTGGGATCGGCGAATTCTTCGTGCTGTTCTACGTCGGCAACCGCATTTTGGACGGTACGATGACACTCGGTCAGATGGCACAGTTTTCCACCTACGTCAGCATGCTGTACACCCCGCTGCGTTGGTTGTCCATGTTGCCGCAGCGGCTGGAGGATTTTGCGACCTCCGCCACCAAGCTGTTTGAGATCATCGACGAAACGCTTGAGATCGACGATAAGCCGGACGCTAAAACGGTTCCGATCGTGGGGACGGTGGATTTTAAAAACGTGTCGTTCGGGTATGATAACACCACCGACGTGTTGCGCGGCATTGACCTGCACGTGGAGCCGGGCGAGATGATCGGTATCGTCGGCCGTTCCGGTGCCGGCAAGACCACGCTCATCAACCTGCTGATGCGTCTGTACGACGTCGATGACGGTTCTATCTGTATTGACGGCACCGACCTGCGCGATTTCTCGCAAGAGGCGCTGCGTTCGCAGATCGGTGTGGTGTTGCAGGAAACCTTCTTGTTTGCCGGCACGGTGTACGACAACATCGCCTACGCCAAGCCCACCGCCACTCGCGAGGAGATCCTGCACGCGGCGACGGTCGCGGGAGCACACGAGTTTATCATGCGTCTGCCCGATGCATACGACACGCAGATCGGTGAAAAGGGATACACGCTGTCGGGCGGCGAGCGGCAACGCATTTCCATCGCACGCGCGCTCTTACACGATCCGCGTATTCTCATTTTGGACGAAGCAACCGCCGCACTGGATACTGCCACCGAACGGCAGATTCAGGATGCGCTGCAGCAACTGATGAAAAACCGCACCACCTTTGCCATCGCGCACCGTTTATCCACCCTGCGCAACGCCACGCGCCTTATCGTGCTCGACAAGGGCATGATCGCGGAGGTGGGCACGCACGAGGAGCTGCTCCAAAAGAAAGGCATTTATTATAACCTCGTGACGGCACAGCGGCAGATGTCTAAAATGGCACCGAAAAAAGTATAAAAAAAGAAGCCCCGTATGGGGCTTCTTTTTTTAGTTTCTGGTATCAATGCTGGCGCCGAACACGAAAAAGCGGTCGTACAAAAACTCCAGTACGAAATTCAGGATCATGGTGATCGCAACCACCAAAAAGCCGTTCCAACCGATCCCCTCCAACGCTGCACCGCCCCAGGTGGAAAGCGGGGTAAATACCGCATAGAAGGCGGCGACTTTGAGCATCGCAACGGGAACGTTGTTCGCCGATTTAAAGGTGATATTGCGATTAAGTGTGAAGTTCCACAGCACTGACAAGATGAGCGAGATCAAATAGGATACCCAGTACACCCAATGAAGAAGCTCGTACATCAGCGCAAAGGTTGCCGCTTGAATAATACCGGCACTCGCGGAAAACAGGGTAAATTTGACCGCACGGATCAATTCTTTCTTTTTATCAGTCATTTGCTTTTCCTCCCATCACCCGCAAACCGTTACAAAACAGCTTGGTGAATGCCGTGGCGGCGATGACGCCCAGTGCCAGCGCGGCCGCCAATTCCAAGGTGTATACCGCCTTTTCCGCAAACCGTCCCGCATCGCTTTGAAAGGCATACGCCATGGTGTAATACAAGGAGCCACCCGGAATCAGCGGGATCAGCGACGTGGTGATAAAGGTAGTGGTAGGTGTTTTCATCACACGCGCCATGATCTCAGCATACACCGATATTAAAAACGATACGATGAAATAGTTGACCGCTTCGCTGCCGATAAAACGGGAGAGCAGTAAAAAGATCAGCCACGACAGCAATCCGCCGAGAGCGGCGATCCACACTCGTTTGCCGCGCACGTTAAACAAGAGGGCAAAACCAAACGAGCCGACAGCGCCGGTAAAGATCTGCAACAGTTCCGCAAACGTCATCCGACCACACCTCCCAGCACCGCAAACAGGAAATAGCCGGCGGCGATCGCCAATGCGATCAGCACCGCCTCGATGGAGCGAAGCAGACCGGCGATGCTGTCACCGGTAAAGAGATCGCGCAACGCGTTGGTCAGACCGATTCCCGGAATGAGCGTCATGATGATACCGATCATCATCTTATCCACGTCCGGTACCCAGCCGAGTTTTAAAGCGGCAAATGCCAGTGCCGTTGCCGCGAACGAGGCGAGAAATTTGGAAAAAATCCTGTTGCCGACCGTTTTATCCGCCACCCACATAGCGAAACGAATCAGCCCGCCGATAACAAGGGCGACTGCCGCCTCGATAAAACCACCACCGAAAAACAGCGTGAAGGCGCCCGAAATAATTGCGTAAAATAAACATTCCGCCCACAGCGGATGGGGCTTGACAGCAGCAATGCGTGCAAGCTCGGTTTGTATTTGCGATACCGTCATCTGCTCCGAGCAAATCTTGCGTGACAACGCATTGAGGCGATGGATCTTTTCAAAATCGGTGCCGGTAGAAATGATGCGACGCGTTTGGGTGCAGGTGTTCCCCTCGGCATCATGCACCGTCACCACCATACTGCTGGTGATAATAAACACGTCGGTGCGCACAGCGCCGAACGCCTCGCAAATGCGCTTAACGCTGTCTTCCACGCGGTGGACCTCTGCGCCGCAGACGAGCAGCTGCTCGCCGATATCCATGGCGCAGTTCAGTAATTTCGTCATACCGTTGCTCCTTCAGTCGAAAATACAAGAGGAGTATAGCATATTTTTTGACGGCTTTCAACCTTTCTTTCACACCTTTCCGCATCGTGGAATATAGTGATATGGGAGGTGATTTTGATATGGCGATTTTCGGTTGCGGTTGCAGAAACACGTGTACAAGCATTGCCTTCGTCGCAAGCTTGATCATCGGTGTCGTGGCGGCCTTTTTGCGCATCATGGCAGTCATTACGGTAACCCCTGCGTTCTTGTGGGTGACCTTTGGCATTGCGGTGGTGTATTTGGCGATCCTGCTCGCAAACGCCCTGTTTGCCTCGACAGACGAAGCGGTATGTACCGTGAAAACGGTAAACGCATTGCTCGGCAGTATTGTGGGAACGGTATTGTTCTCGCTCGTTTTGTTAGCGATCCCGTTTGTGGCTACCAGTATTGTCGGGGCGATTCTCACCGGCGTGCTCCTGTTTTTCTTTTCGCTGATCATCACGGCAACGGCTTGCCTTGTGAAACAGACAATCTGAGTTTTAGTTAACGACCCTCACACAAAAAGCGCCCTTGTCCGCTTTGCGGACAAGGG
>JAZNRA010000055.1:0-8586 GCA_045590415.1 Acutalibacteraceae bacterium
CTTGCACTCGGGGCACTCGAAGTAGGAGTAGTTCTCCACAAGCCCCAAAATGGGCACGTTCATCATCTCCGCCATTTTCACGGCCTTCTCCACGACCATGCTGACCAGTCCCTGCGGGCTCGTGACAACGACGATGCCGTCAACGGGCAGGGTCTGGAAAACGGTCAGCGGCACATCACCCGTTCCGGGAGGCATGTCGATGAACAGCACGTCCATATCGCCCCACACAACGTCGGTCCAGAACTGTGTCACCGCACCGGCAAGCACCGGCCCGCGCCAAACCACCGGCTGCGTTTCATCCTCCAACAGCAGGTTGATAGACATCACTTTGATGTTCATGTGGGTTTCCGCCGGCAGGATACCGATATCTGCACCCTGCGCTTTTTGGGTCAAACCAAACGCGCGCGGGATCGACGGACCGGTAATATCCGCGTCCAGCACACCGACCTTGTAACCACGGCGTGCCATCATCACGGCAAGCAAGCTGGTGACCGAAGATTTTCCCACGCCGCCTTTACCGCTGCTGACCGCTATCACCTTTTTAATATGGCTAAACTCGTTCAATTTAGCATGCAGATCTTTTTCGCGCTCACTGCAATTCTGCGAGCAAGAGCTGCAATCGTGTGTACATTCACTCATGATAAGACCTCCCCTATACGTTAAGAACGGGGTTCGCTGCGAGCGAACCCCGTAACAATTACTATTATATCCGATTTTTAATCAAAATCAAGCGGAATGTCTGGTCTTGGCCGGCTTTGCGCTGATTTCCGCATTGGCACCCTCAACAATGCCTTCGGAATGAATCACCTGCATGGCGGTCTTCACCAAAATCGACATATCCTCTTTGAGCGAATAGGTTTTCGCATATTCGCTGTCCAAACGCGCTTTTTCGTAGACAGTCACGGTGTCACGACCGCTGACCTGAGCAAGACCCGTGATACCCGGACGGACACGGCTGGCACCGTTGCGATGGCGCAAACGGAGCAGATCGCGCTCCGACAACACAACCGGACGCGGACCGACAAAGCTCATATCACCTTTAAGGACGTTAAAGAGCTGCGGGAGCTCGTCCAAACTCATGCGGCGAAGCAACTTGCCCACGCGAGAAATGTACTTCTCAGGATTTTCAAGCTTGTGTGTTGCCATATTGGCGGGAGCGAGAACGCTCATCGTGCGGAACTTATAGATTTTAAACGGTGTATCAAAGCGACCCATACGGTCCTGCACAAAAATCGGAGAACCTTTGGTATCGATGGCAGCAACGATCGTCACAACCAACATTACGGGAGATAACGCAATGATAAACATAAGAGCAAACAGAATATCCAAGCAACGCTTAAACGAAGAATAGCCACCGGCGCTTTTGGCGTTGTTTGTATTCGTTTGCAGAGCAACGACTCCACGCATAATGGTCTCCTCCTTTTCTTTCTGATTGAGATGGTTGCGTGTATCTGACAAGCGAACAAGCATCCGTTCCTCGCTTGCCGAAAGCAATTATACTATCCCCATTTTCAAAAATCAAGACTTTTTCCGTGAATGAAAAAAAGTCTGTATAGCCGACCGATTTTGCCCAAGACGCAACCACTGTTTTTGTCTAATTTGCACTAAAAAACGGCTCTTTTTTTGCAGTAGAAACGCGCATTTTTTTAAAAATTTATTGTTTATCGGTAAATTTTTCATGATTAGCCATGTGATCCCACTGTGATTTTTGTCATTTCGGACATACTAATTTTAACCCGATTTTAAAGAGGAGCGCATCGTGTGTATACCGGTTTGAAACGTCTATTGGATATAGCACTGTCGCTGCTTTTGCTCGTCGCCTTATCACCGGTTTTTGCCATCATCGCACTGATCGTACGCATGGATTCCGACGGGCCTGCGATATTTCGACAACTGCGCTCAGGACAAAGCGGTCGCCTGTTCGTTATCTATAAATTTCGCACAATGATGACAGCAGCACCTGCCAATATTGCCACTGCGCAGCTGCAACACCCCCAACGATATATTACACCGGTCGGCCGTTTTTTGCGACATACCAGTCTTGACGAACTGCCACAACTGTGGAACGTTCTCAAAGGCGATATGAGCTTTGTCGGCCCGCGTCCGGTGATCCCGGCAGAAACGTATCTGCTTCGTCTGCGCCGCCGCTTCGGGGCAGACAGCGTACGCCCCGGCATCACGGGTCTTGCCCAGATCCGCGGCCGTGACGATCTGCCGCCGCGAATAAAGGCACAGTACGATGCGGAATATGCACTCAACTATTCCTTTTTGCTCGATTCCTATATCTTTTTTTCCACGCTGCGCTACGTACTGCGCCGCGAAGGTATTCACGAAGGCAGCGCCGATCTGTATCAAAAACCGTAACCAATCACCTCCTTCGCGCGTATTGTAATACGAAGGAGTGATAACGATGTCTTCATTTCAGGCGCCGGTACGGTTTTTTTTAGGCAGTAATACCCCTATAGGATTCATCGGCACAACCGAGACACTATATACTCCCGACGGGTGGCAGGTATATCTTCTCAAAAGCGGTGCAGGAACAGGAAAGTCCACACTGTTACGACGGGTATACGAGCAACTCACTGCCGCCGGTGAACCCTCGGAGGTATTTTGCTGTTCCTCCGATCCGGGCTCTCTGGATGCAGTACGCTTCCCGGAACGGCGGCTTTGTCTGATCGACGGCACCGCACCGCACAGTGTAGAACCACTATATTGGGGGGCCGTAGAACAGATCGTTCCTTTGTCGCTTTGTATGGGCCATTTATATGACAATGCCCCCGCGGTGATTGCTCTGACGGATGAAAAACGCAACTTACATCATCGATGTTGCGAATATTTGCGCGCGGCAGCTTCTCTGTTAAGTGACGGCCGTCGCATCGAAAGCGACTGCCTGAATCGCGAAAAAGTATGTCGCTACGCCCAACGCTTGGCAATTTCCGAGTGGCAAAGCGGAAAAAGCAAGACTGAACCCGCTACAAGCGAGATTCGCTTTTTAAGCGCGTTTACTCCTGACGGCTGGGTCACTCTGTATGATACCCTGCAAGCGCTTTGCCCCCGCATTTACGCGATTGAAGATGAGCAAGGGGCAGCCGGCTCCCTGCTGCTGTCCGAACTGGAAAAAGCCGCCATCGCCGACGGAAAACTTTGTATTACGTGTCCGTGTCCCTTATTCCCGAACGATGGGCCTGAGCACCTGCTGTTGCCGGATCTTGGCCTTGCCTTTACCATCTCTAATAGTTTTCACAAAGTGGATTTTCCGATTTTTCGCCGCATTCACGCGTCCCGCTTTGTGGACACGGATCGGTTGCGCCGCCACCGTCAGCGTTTATCCTTCCTCCGCCGCGCCGCCGACGAGATGTTGCGTGAGGCAACCACCCTGTCGGCACAGGCGAAAATCGCGCACGAGCGGTTGGAGCAATACAGTGCCGCCGTCATGGATTGGCAACGCTATGAAAAACTCACCGACGAACTGTTGCAGAACATATAAAAAGAGGAGAACCGTATGAAACGGTTCTCCGCTTTTTGTTTATTCAGAGGAGGGTTTCTTTGAGGCCTCCTGCGTATTGCGATGCCGTATATAATCTGCCAAAAGCATTTGAACGACTGCCATACACGGTGCTCCGAGGAAGATGCCCCAGAAGCCAAACAGGCCACCGAATACCGTGATACCGAGCAATACGTAGATCGGCCGAATGCCGACGTTATCGCCGACAATACGCGGTTGAATGATGTTCGCGTCGATCTGCTGCATCACAATAATATAGATTGCAATAAACAGCGCTCCGTACAAATTGCCGGACAGCAACATGATGAGTACGCTGAGCACACCGCCGATTAAGGCGCCAAAATACGGCACCATGTTCATAATACCAAGCAGCATACCAAACACGGGCGCATTGGGCATCCGCGCCAGCAGGAAACCGATGGTTGCCAACACACCGACCACCACCGCATCAAGCAACTGGCTGTAGATGTAATTATAAAAAATGCGCGCCGTTTTATGTCCATACAACGACATCGATTGCATGGTACGCGGTTTGAACACCAACCCCAACACTGATTTACATGCCGCTACCAGCGATTCTCTGCCAAGCAGCATATACACCGAAATAATGATCGCCATCAACCCGTCTACGACGGAAGAGGTGACTTGACTGATACTGCTCAAGTAGCCGAGGATCCGCTCAACGGTAAGGTATTGCTGTACCAGCGCGTACACTTCATCGATCTTACCTTGAACATCAAAATTCTCAAGCAATCCGCCCTCTTGCGTATACTGCTGCAGGAAGTTCATCACGTTCATATAATAAGTAGGAACATTCGATATGAAATCCTTTAATGCTGTAACCAACGCCGGAATCACAATGTAAACCAACCCGGCAACAAGACCCAACGCCAACACGTAGGTGATCAGCACCGAAAGCGGCCGCGCCGCTTTTTGGAAAAACTTCGCCTTTCGCTTGCGGAAAAATCCATCGATACGGTTGACCGGGCCAAACAGCAAAAATGCAATAATAAATCCGATCACAAACGGCGTCAAAATGGAAAGCAGCTGCAAGAAAGAAGCCCAGATCCACCCCAAGCTGTCAAATGCTTTGTATACTACGATTAACGCAAGGCCCAGCAAAAACAAGGTCACCCACTGTGCCAGATTTTTATTGTGCTTCATGCCGACGTCACCTCCCAACATGTTTCAGTATATCACAAGAAAATCGAACTCGCAACGGTTAGTTGAACACATCTTTTACTTTGTCAAAAAACGTCTTGCGTTTTTGGTAGTTCTTTTCGCCGAGAGACTCCTCAAACGCTTTGAGCAAATCCTTTTGCTTCGACGAAAGACTCTTCGGCACTTCCACCGTGATGCGGGCAATCAAATCGCCTTTGCCGCGGCCGTTGACGTAAGAAATACCCTTTCCGCGCAACCGAATGATCTCGCCGGGCTGCGTGCCTTCTTTAACAGTGTACGGGACCTTACCCTCTAACGTGGGAATCTCAATCTCCGCTCCGAGTGCCAACTGCGCAAAGGTCAACGGCAATTCGCATAAGAGGTTGTAATTGTCGCGTTCAAAGATCGGATGCGGCCGGACCGATATCTGGACCTCCAGGTTGCCCGCAGGACCGCCGTTTACGCCCGCGTTCCCCTTGCCGCGTACCGTCAGGACCTGACCGTCGTCAATACCGGCAGGAATGTTCACGCCCACCTTGGTGCTCACGCGCACCTGGCCGCCGCCGCGACAGTCCGGACACGGCGTTTCAATGATCTTGCCTTTTCCCTGGCACCTTGAACACACGACCTGCGATTGCACAACGCCAAACGGCGTGCGCTGTTGTCTGACCTCGTGGCCGGATCCGCGGCACACCGGGCAGACGGAAGCCGTCGTTCCTTTTGCCGCACCGGAACCGCCGCAAGTGCGGCAGGTTTCGATTACACGAACGTCGACCTGCTTCTTGCAACCGAAGGCGGCTTCTTCAAAAGACAAGATGACCGAAGCGCCCACGTCGCTGCCGCGTCTGGGCGCATTGGGATTGGCTCGCTGACCGCCGCCTCCAAAGAAGGAGGAGAAAATGTCACCGAAGTCAAAATCCATGCCACCGCCCCAGCCGCCGTAGCCGCCGGCGCCGCCGGCACCGAAGTTCGGATCGACGCCCGCATGGCCAAACTGGTCGTAGCGTGCTTTTTTGTCCGAATCCGACAACACTTCGTACGCCTCGTTGACCTCTTTGAAAGAGGCCTCCGCTTCCTTGTCACCCGGATGCAGATCGGGGTGGTATTGTTTCGCCATCTTGCGATAGGCCTTTTTTATTTCGTCCTCCGACGCACCTTTTTGCACGCCGAGCACTTCATAGTAATCGCGTTTTTCCCCTGCCATACGTTACACTCCAAAGATAGGAATCAGTCGGACCGAACGGTCCGACTGATGTTTTCGGTTGTGATTTAATGCACTTCGCCGTTGTAGTAGCCCTCACCGGCATCCGGCGGCACCGTGCCGTCGTCAGCGGGTGCGGCGCCCTCTGCGGGAGCAGCGGCTTTGTATACCTTTTCGGAAACCTCGTAGAATTTCTTCATGAGATCTTCCTGTGCCGCTTTGATCGCATCGTCGCTCTCGCCCTTGAGCGTTTCTTTAAGCGCGTCGATCTTCGCCTGCAGCTCGGTCTTATCCGCTTCCTCTAATTTATCGCCGAGCTCCTCGATCGCTTTCTCGCACTGGTACACCGCTTGATCGGCACCGTTGCGCAGCTCGACCGCCTCGCGTTTTTTCTTATCTTCCTCGGCATACTGCTCGGCTTCCTTGACCGCCTTTTCCACGTCTTCCTTGGACATGTTGGTGTTGGAGGTGATGGTGATCGCCTGCTCTTTGCCGGTGCCCAGATCCTTCGCACTGACGTTCACGATGGCGTTCGCGTCAATATCAAAGGTAACCTCGATCTGCGGCACGCCGCGGCGCGCGGGAGCAATGCCGTCCAGATGGAACATGCCGAGCGTCTTATTATCGCGAGCAAATTCACGCTCACCCTGCAACACGTGCACCTCAACCGACGGCTGATTATCCTGCGCCGTGGAGAAGATCTGCGATTTTTTGGTCGGGATGGTGGTGTTGCGCTCGATCACGCGGGTCATCACGCCGCCCATGGTTTCCACACCGAGCGACAGCGGAGTAACGTCAAGCAACAGCAAGCCCTTGACTTCACCGCCGAGAACACCCGCCTGCAACGCCGCGCCCATGGCGACACATTCGTCGGGGTTGATGCCCTTGAACGGCTCTTTGCCCATGAACTTCTGCACCGCTTCCTGCACCGCCGGGATACGGGTAGAACCGCCGACGAGCAGGACCTTGTCGATTTCAGAAGCCGACAGACCGCTGTCGGAAAGCGCCTGTCTGACCGGCTGCATCGTCGCATCGACGAGATCGGCAGTCAAACGGTTGAAGTCCGCACGGCTGAGTGTCATATCCAAGTGTTTCGGTCCGGTAGCATCCGCCGTGATAAAGGGCAGGTTGATATTACTGGTCATACCGCCCGAAAGCTCGATCTTGGTCTTCTCCGCCGCCTCACGCAAGCGCTGTACCGCCATCTTGTCAGCGGACAGATCCACACCGGTCTCCTTGCGGAAGCCGTCGATCAGCCAGTTGACGATCTTCTGGTCGAAATCGTCACCGCCCAAGCGGTTGTTACCGGCAGTGGCGAGAACTTCCTGCACGCCG
The DNA here is from genome assembly GCA_045590415.1 of Acutalibacteraceae bacterium. Classification (GTDB taxonomy): domain Bacteria; phylum Bacillota; class Clostridia; order Oscillospirales; family Acutalibacteraceae; genus RGIG3009. The sequence continues at coordinate 7,203 of JAZNRA010000055.1, forward strand.
TCACCCATCTCGATGATAGACACGTCGAACGTACCGCCGCCGAGGTCATATACCATGATCTTCTGATCGTTTTCTTTATCAATACCGTAGGCAAGCGCCGCCGCAGTCGGCTCGTTGATGATACGCTTGACCTCAAGGCCTGCGATCTTACCGGCATCCTTCGTTGCCTGACGCTGTGCGTCGGTAAAATATGCGGGGACCGTGATAACCGCCTCGGTCACCTTGTCACCGAGATACGCCTCCGCATCCTGCTTTAATTTGGTCAGGATCATCGCAGAGATCTCCTGCGGGGTATATTCCTTATCGTCAATTGCCACTTTCTTCGCGGTACCCATATCGCGCTTGATAGACGAAATGGTGCGATCCGGATTAGAGACCGCCTGCTGTTTTGCCACGCGGCCGACAATACGCTCGCCGTCCTTCTTAAATGCAACGACCGAAGGGGTCGTACGCGCACCTTCTGCGTTGGGGATAACAACGGCTTCGCCGCCCTCAATAACCGAAACGCAAGAGTTGGTGGTACCTAAGTCAATACCGATGATTTTTGCCATGGGATTTGCCTCCTATATATACTATATTATAATACAAACTCAGTTTGCTACCTTAACCATCGCGGGGCGCAACACGCGTGCGCCGAGTGCATAGCCCTTTTGGTAGACCTCCGTGACGGTTTCCGGCTCTACACCGTCTGCGTCTTCGCGCATCACGGCGTTATGCCGTTCCGGATCAAACACTTGATTGAGCGCCGGGATCTCCTCGAGCCCCAGCGTTCCCAGCGTTTCGCCGAACTGGCGAACCACCATTTCCACGCCTTTTTTGTACTCGCCGTTCTCGGGCGACTCCACCGCACGCTCCAAATTGTCAATTACGGGCAACAGCGCTTTGAGCACCTCCGCCTTAACAAACGAGCCAAGCTGTTCTTTTTCTTGATCGGTACGGCGTTTGTAGTTGGCGTATTCTGCCAACACCCGCTGATACTGATCCTGCGTTTGTGTCAACTGCTCCTGAAGCTGTGTCAGTTCAGTATTAGCCGGCTCTTCGGCCGTAGTTTCCGCCTCCGGCTGAACTTCTGTGTTTTCGTCTTCCGTCATCAGATCACGTTTTTCCTCTTCCACGGAAAGCCCTCCTTAGTGTGACAGGATTCGAACCCTGTCATAGTTTCGCACGCCGCCTTTATCCGCGCGGCTTTGCGCTTGTTTTTGCAAGGCGTCAGCCTTGCGGCAACCTCGCGCTTCTACGCACAAAAAACTCGGCGGCAGAAACGCTTTGCCCTTACAAATTGAGAAATTTTTGCTTCGCCTAAGCCGCGAAGCGCCGCTATCCCGGCGGATCGCAAGCGACAAGGCAACGGCGAACGGGAATTTCTCATTTGTAAGGTGTGACA
>JAZNRA010000056.1:0-9074 GCA_045590415.1 Acutalibacteraceae bacterium
GCATACGAGGGGAAACCGGCACCGCCGGCGCCGACCACGCCACCCTCACGGAGAAGGGCCTTAAGTTCAGTTATGTTCATGATTATTCAGTCCTATACCGTTATCTACGATGCCGACGATGGCTGCATCCACAGGCGCGTTTTCCATATTGCAACCGATGCGTGCTGCGCTGCCGGTGGCTACCAAAACGAGCTCACCGATGCCGGCGCCGACATTGTCGATCGCAACGATGTTGGAGGAGCTGTCGCCCATATCGGCGAGCGGCTCAATCACCATAAATTTACTGCCGATTAAGTTGTCGTTTTTGCGTGTGGAAACGATGCTTCCCACAACTTTTCCGACGATCATGTTCCTCACCTTTTCATTCAATAGTTTGGGGGATGGGGAGAATGCGGAGGGAGCGGAAGCCCCCTCCGCATGAACCATACAAATACTTATTTGAGTACGGGCAGGATCTTCTCCACATCGCCATGGGGTCTCGGGATGACATGCGTAGCAATGACTTCGCCCAGACGCGCAGCAGAAGTCGAACCGGCTTCCACAGCGGACTTAACAGCGCCGACATCGCCGCGAACCATGACGGACACGAGTCCGGAACCGATTTTCTCGGTGCCGATCAGGACGACGTTCGCAGCTTTGACCATTGCGTCAGCAGCTTCGACAGCGGCGACCAGACCTCTGGTTTCGACCATACCTAATGCTTCCAGTGCCATTGATGTTTCCTCCTTGTGTTATTTTGTTTGGTAGACTTATTTCAGCGCCGGCAAGATTTTCTCGACGTCGCTGTGGGGTCTCGGGATTACGTGGGTCGCAACCAACTCGCCCAGCGTAGATGCGGACGTAGAACCGGCTTCGACAGCAGCTTTGACGGCGCCGACATCGCCGCGAACCATGACGGACACGAGTCCGGAACCGATCTTCTCGGTACCGATCAGGGTCACGTTCGCAGCTTTGACCATTGCGTCAGCAGCTTCGACGGCGGCTACCAGACCTCTGGTTTCGACCATACCCAATGCTTCCAGTGCCATACTCTTTACCTCCTTTACCGGTTCTACTTCGGGCGCCGCGTTCGGCGCCTCAGTGGGGACCTTTTTTTGTTCAGCCATTTTCATTCCCTGCCTTTTTCTGAATTCGTGCGGCGCTCAAATTGATCATCCGCATGGTTTCCTCGTGCGGGCTGGCAATGACAGCGTGAGCAACGGGCTTTGAGATTGCATTCGCGGACGCGTTTTCCACGGCGGCGGTGACAGCCGATACGTCGCCTTGCACGACGATCGTGACCAGACGCCCGCCGAGCTTACGCTCCCATGTGACAAATTCCACATTGGCGGATTTGCACATAATGTCCAAGCAATCAACTCCGGCGGTTACGCCGGACACTTCAACCAGTCCTAAAGACTTCATGTCAGAATCGCTCCTTAGAATTTCGGAAGGATCTTCTCCACATCAGCGTGAGGACGCGGAATGACGTGGACAGCAACCAACTCGCCCAAACGGGAAGCGGAGTTGGAGCCGGCCTCAACGGCGGCCTTGACAGCGCCGACGTCGCCGCGGACCATGACGGATACAAGTCCGGAACCGATCTTTTCGGTACCGATGAGGGTGACCTCTGCTGCTTTGGACATTGCATCGGCAGCTTCGATGGCGGCGGTGAGGCCGCGGGTTTCTACCATACCAAGTGCTTCGTTAGACATAGGTATATTCCTCCTTTTGATTTAGTTCTTATCGAAAGCATTGATTTTGAGCATCGGCTCGGTATCCGGCTCGGTGCTGCTCATGATATGTGTCGTGACAACACCGGATACGCCCTTGGCTGCCTCGGCGGCGGCTGCGACAGCGGCGGTGACATTGTCGACCGTGCCGCGGAATTTCACCGCAACGATGAGCGGGACCGTTAAGCTTTCGGGGTTGCCGGGCTTGTTTTTGTCGAAGTTTTCGACCGTCACGTCGGCCGCCTTGCAACCGGCGTCGCACGCGACAAAGGCGGCGACCAAGCCGTATACTTCAATAATACCGGTGGCGTTTCCCATGGTTTATTCGCTCCCTACTTGTTGACGACAGCGATCTTCAAACCTTCCATTTTCAGGTTCGTGACCAGTGCTTCGTTGATCTGTTCCAACGGGAACTTATGGGTGATGAGCTTTTCCATCGGCAAGCCGATGCCCTTCGCACGCTTGAGGAAATCAAAGGTGGTTGCGTAGTCGCGCAGGGTATATACCCAGGACCCGACCGTAGTGATCTCTTTCGAGCAGATGTCGAAGTGGGGGTTGATGGTGGCATCGCCGCCGTTGATGAAGAAGCCAAGCTCGCACAAGCCGCCGCCGTTGCGGATGAACTTGTAGATGTTGGCGTGGGCAATGGGAGAACCGGTGCACTGGAATGCGAAATCGGCAAGATAACCGCCAAAGGCATCTTTTACGCCGCCTGCCAACGCTTCCACACCCTGGAAGTCTTTGAAGTTGACGGTGGCGTTCGCACCCATCTGACGAGCAAACTCCAAGCGCTTGTTCTCGCCGTCTACCGCCACGATGTTTTCAATACCCATCGTGCGCAGAACCGCGATGCAGATCAGACCGATCGGGCCGCAACCTTGCACGACAACGCGGCTGTTAAAGCGCAGGATGCCGGTGGTCTTGGCGCGCTCTACGGCATGCACCAACACGGCGCAGGGCTCGATCAAAATACGGGAATCAAGGTCTAAATCGCTGACGTTGAACACAGACGAACCGCCGCGAACGACGATGTAATCGGCGAACCAACCGTTGAAATGGACCTCGTCGTCAGGGAGCAGACCGTATACGTCCGCCGCGCCGACGTTTTGCTTGTTCATATCGAACATCGTGATGTTGGGATCGTCGCGCAGGGTGACACAGGTAACGACCTTATCACCGATGTGCAGGGGCTTACCTGCACTGTCAACCTTAACGTTTTTACCCATCTTGACGATCTCGCCGGTGCCCTCGTGACCGAGTGCCACGGGAATCAGGCCGAAGGGATCGCGCTTAAACTCGTGAGCATCCGTTCCGCAAACGCCGCAGCCCTCGACCTTGACGAGCATATCGTCATCGCCGATCTCGGGAATGGCATACTCTTTGAGCTCAAATTTTTCAAGCTGAGTAAGCATAGCCACACGCGCGGTCTTCGGGACACTCTGTCCGGCAGCAGGAGCAGCAGCGGGGGCCGGAGCGGCGCCCTTCATGTTGTCCAATACCTGGCGGACGATTTCTTCAATGTTGGAAGAATTAACATCCATTATTGTGTGCCTCCACTTCTCTCAAATAATTCTTTACCGTAAGCAGCCAACGCGGTATCCTGCTCTTCCGAGCCGCCGCTGACACCCAGTCCCCCAATGATCTCACCGCTCGCATTTCTGAGCGGCTCTCCACCGCCGAAAACGACGATGTGTCCTTCATTGGTAAACTGAATGCCGTATAGCGGACCGCCGGGCTGTGCTAATGGTTTTAACTGTGCGGTGGACATTTTCAGCGAAACGACGGTGAACGCCTTTTGCAACGCAACGTCGTAACTGGCGATGTACGAATCGTCTGCACATTCTACCAGTACCGGCCGTGCCGCCTTGTTGGAAATTGCCACCACGGCGTTGACACCCATTTCTGCCGCTTTCTCCCGCACCTTGGCGGCAAGGGGAAGTGCAGCGTCGAGCGTCATGTCGGTAAGCCCGCCCAACTCGCGGACTACCTTATCCACAACGGAGCGCAAGACTTTTTCGTCCATAAGCGGCTCCTTATTTCGCCATCTGCTCTAACACACGCTTGGTGATTTCGGCAACCAGATCTGTTTCGCTTTCGCCGCCGTGGCAGGATCCGTCGCAGTTACCGCAGCCGTGGCAGCTGGGCAAGCCCGCTTTCTGGTTGGGACACAAGTCGGCGGGGTGCTTACCCTTCAGACCGAATTGACGGCGGATCTCATACAAGCGCTGTACCTGCTTCTCGCTGAGTTCTTTCGGGCCGCCGAGCTGCTTGGAGATGTACAGCAGATGTGCATAGAACTCAACCGATTCCATCTTGTGGTACGCATTCAGCAGATTGTCCGAGAACGCGAGCGCGCCATGGTTTTCAAGCAGAACCGCGTCGAAAGACTGCAGATACTTGGATACCGCATCCGGAATCTCCTCGGTGGAGGGAGTGCCGTACTCGGCGATCGGCACGCAGCCGAGCGCGATAACCGCTTCCGGCATGATCGGCTGTGTCAGCGGGATGCCTGCGATGGCAAAACCGGTTGCGTACATCGGGTGTGCGTGAACGACGGCACCGACGTCCGGACGCTCCTTGTATACACGCATGTGCATTTTGATTTCGGACGAGGGCTTGAAGCCGGCGTTCGCCTGCAGCACCTTGCCGTCCTTGTCGACCTTGCAGATGTACTCGGGGGTCATGAAGCCCTTGCTGACACCCGTAGGGGTGCAGAGGAACTCGTTGTCGTTCAGCTTGACGGAAATGTTACCGTCGTTCGCTGCGACCATGCCGCGATCGTAAATGCGCTTACCGATCGCACAGATCTGCTTTTTGATTTCGTACTCGTTTACCATTGCCATAGTAATTCTCCTTTTTATGTGGATTTTTCTTTGTTTGACACTTTCTTGACTACATGATAACACCTAAACCACAAAAAGTCAACACATAAATTTGGTTTTTTCTGTGTTTTATTTTTGTTTTTGTTGGTTTTCGAAAATTTCGAGGTGTTTCAGCAGTGCGGGGATGCCCTCGCCGGTCAACGAGTTTACGTGAAACACCGTTTCACAACCGGACAAGCGCAACCAGTTTTCTGCGCGGGCGGGGTCTGCTTTGTCGATCTTGGTGACGATTCCGATGACCTCGCGGTTCACCAGGCAGGTGATACACGGCGGGAAGAGGGAATAGTCGTCGTCGGCGGCAATCAGCAGGCCGACCACGTCTGCCTCGTATGCGTAGAGGCAAAGGGCGGCGCCGAGGTCATGGTTCTCGGCGTATTCGCCGGGGGTATCAATGAGGAAGTTGTCGTAGGCGATTGCCTGCGTTTTTAAGTAGGTGACGGTTTCACCGCGCAAAGCTTGCATCAATGAGGTCTTGCCGCAACCGCTGCGGCCCATCAGGATCAGTTTTTTTCTCATGTGCGGGTCAGCTCGCAGACGGAGAAGCCCAATTTTTCGATCGCGTATTCGCGGATCGCGGTGATTGCCGCTTCTACCTGCGACACCGTTCCCGTTACGATGACGGTGCCGCTGAAGCGATCCACAAAGCCGAGCTCAACGCCCGAGGATTTCAGCGCAATATCGCCGGCGATAATGGCGGTCTCGCTGGGGCTCAAGGTTAAAATGCCGATAGCACCTGCGTGATCCACCGCGGGATCCAGACCGAGCTTGCGATACAGAATGTCCTCGGGGTGCGCGATGATATGCGCCAGGGTGATCTGCTTACCGGGGACAAGTTCTTGTATGATGCGGGTTTTTTTCTCTTGTTGATTCAGCACGTCAAGTTCCATTGTGTCATCCTCCTATCAGTGCTTTGAGCCCGTACGACTCCGCTTTTTTTCTGAGCAGTTCCATGTGCTCCGCGCTCGGCGGGGTGATATGCGACATGGTGTACTCGCGGCCGAGACCGGTGTATTTATCCTGCCCCATCCGATGATAGGGAAGCAAGTGGATCTCCCGCACGTTCGGCAGGGAGGCGGCGAAAGCGGCGATGGCGCCGATCTCTTCTTCCGTGTCGTTAAACGTGGGGATCACCGGCACACGAATGATCAGGCGTTTTGCCTTTTCGGCGATCAGCCGGGCGTTTTGCAGGATGCGGTCGTTGGGCCTGGTGGTGAATTCCTGGTGTTTGGCGCTGTCCATGTGTTTGATATCCATCAGCACACAATCCAGCACCGGCAGATAGCGTTCGATCGTTTCGGGCGGTGCGAAGCCGGTGGTTTCGATGGCGGTGTGCACACCGTTTTCCTGACAGACGGTCAGAAGCGCTACCGCAAAATCCGGTTGCGTCAACGATTCACCGCCCGAAAGCGTGACGCCGCCGCCCGAACGGCGGTAATACATGCGATCGCGCAGGACCTCTTTCAGCACTTCCTCCACCGTGACGTCGCGGCCGACCGTTTTGGTGTTACCGCCGAGCGTCATTTGTTGGACTTCATACAACTGGGATTCGGGGTTACAGCACCAACGGCATCTGAGCGGGCATCCTTTGAGGAAAACCAGGGTGCGGATGCCGGAACCGTCGTGGGTGGAAAATCGCTGAATATCGAAGATCCTGCCGGTCACCGATAACAACGAGGTATCCATTAAAACCCTCCTTGCTCGGTGCGGTTGATAATGTCGTCTTGGAGGGAGCGGGACAGCGTGGTGAACAACGCGCTGTATCCTGCTACACGAACGACCAGTGAACGGTAGTTTTCGGGATGCTTCTGCGCATCGCGAAGTGTCTCGCGGCTGACGACGTTAAACTGAACGTGACTTCCTTTTTGGTCGAAATAGCCGCGAACCAGTGCGACAAAGCTTTCCAGACCGCTGCGGCCTGCCAGAGCACTGGGGTGGAATTTCATGTTGAAAAGGGTACCGTTAGAAGCAATGTAATGATCGAGTCTGGCAACCGAGTTTGCTGCGGCTGTCGGACCGTTTACGTCACGGCCTGCGGCAGGGGAAACACCGTCTGCTACCGGCGTGAAGGCCAGGCGGCCATCCGGTGTGGCACCGGTCTGCGCGCCGAGCGGCACGTTCGCGGATACCGGGTATAAGCCGGCTTGATATGCACCGCCGCGCGGGTTGCGATACCGCTCAACGGGGCGGGTGTAGGTATAAGCCACGTCGCGGGCAAAGCTATCGATCTCGCGGTCGTCGTTACCGAATTTCGGTAGTGCCGAGATGCGATCGAGCAACTGTTGATACCGTGCTTTTTGCTCGTCGGTGCAGGGGTTTTGTGCGATGGTGAGATACACCGCTTTGATATCGTCCGGCGTCAAGGTGCGGCCGCTGTCGACCATGCTCTTGACGACTTGTTTCGTAAGTTTTTCGGCTTGTTTGGGATCCATATCCTTGCCGTAGTTGTTTTCAAGCGCTTGACGGAACTCGGCAAGCGTTACGTATTTCTCGTTAAAGACGAGTTCTCGCACGGCGGTCAGTGCGTCGGCAACGTTTGCTATACCGAAGCCCTGCGGGCCGGTAAAGTTGTAAACGCAACCGCCTTCCTGCGCACTCTTGCCGCGGCCGATGCAATCCTCCAGCATGGAGGAGAGGAACGGCAACGGGCAACGTTCCATATGTGCTTGGTCGATCGCGTTATCCGCGTTGACCATCAGCTCGATGAAATACTCCATCTGCTTTTTGTAAGCGCCGTAGAACTCGTCAAAGGATTTCATAGAGGCGACGTCGCCGGTTTGGGGACCAACCTGAATGCCTTTATCCAAGCCGTTTGAGAAGGTGAGCTCCAGCGGACGGCACATGTTAAAGAAGGCGGCGTCGTGCCAGCCGTCGGTCTTGCCCGATTTTTGCGGCTCCACGCAGCCGATGATGTTGTAATCGCGTGCGTCCTGCAGCGTCAAGCCGCGGTTTTGAAGTGCGGGGACGATGACCTCGTCGTTGTAATACGCAGGGAGACCGATACCGGTGCGGGTGATCTCTGCAGCGCGGATCATGAACTCATGCGGCGTGCCGTTCCATACGCGCACCGAGAAGGACGGTTGCGGGAGCAGCACGTGCAAGGTGGCGTTGATGCACATATACGACATGTCGTTGGTGGCGTCCTTGCCGTCCTTGTCCTGACCGCCGGCGCACAAATTCTGGAACATGCTGTAGCCCGCGAAGCCCTCGGCGGAGGCGAGATCGCGGACCTTACCGAGGTCGTTCAGCTTGACCCACACGCAGTCAACATATTCCTGCGCCTGCTCGCGAGTGATAACACCCTTGTCCAGATCTGCTTTTAAATAAGGATACATATACTGGTCGAAACGGCCGGGCGAGATCGAGTGACCGCTCGATTCCACCTGGATGAGCATTTGCACAAACCAGAAGGATTGGCACGCTTCGTAGAACGAGGTGGCGCCGTGAGCGGGAACGCGCGAGCAGTTTTCCGCAATTTTAAGAAGCTCCGCTTTGCGCACGTCGTCCGCGCAAGCCGTCGCCTGCTTCCGTGCGAGCTCGGCGTAGCGGTTGGCGTACATCTCAACGGCATCGCAGGTGATAAGCACGGCGTTTAAGAAATGATGGCGTTTTGCGTAATCGGCATCGGTAACGCGCAGTTTAGCGAGTGCAGCACGCGCTTCTTCGGCGATGCCGCGGTAACCGATTTTGAGCACCTTGCCGTAATCTACCGTGACGTGACCGACGCCGTTGTAGAAGTAGTTGCCGGGCGTGAAAATGTTATGGTCGATCGCCGCGATGGTTTCCGGCACCATGTACGAGGTGGCAAGCTCGCTGGTCGTTCTGCCCTTCCAATAGGGGAAGACCTTGCGCAGAGCGTTTTTGGTCTCCTCGGAGATATAGAAAGGATCAGCCGAGCGTGTGGCGAGCGTGTCGAATTCCGCCTCTACCCATTCGTAGGAATATTCCGGGAACAGCTGCGCACCGCGCGGGTTCTTGGAGCTGGAACCGACGATCAACTCCAACGGGCGGATGGTGATCGGAATATGCGCCAGAATATGTGCGAACGCTTTTGCACGGCGCAGAATGATCGGTTCACCCTCCGTTTGTTGATACGATTCCGTCAGCAGTACCGCGCGATACGGTTCGATCTCGGGCATTTTTTCAAACAAATGCTCCACGAGTTTCGGGATGCGCGGGCTTTTTTGAATGTCTTGCGTATAAGTAGTGGACATATTGATACCCTCCCACATTTCATTCTGTACTCAATTTACACGAATCCCACACAAATGTCAATAGCAAAACCAATAAAAACCAAATAAAAAATCATAAAATCAAAGAAAAATCCGAAAATTCAACACAAAAAACCAAAAATGTGGAAAACAAAAGCCAAAAAACAGAAAAAACCAACACACATTCCACATCTACGCGGCTCGTTGTGGAAAAAGAACACCGGTGGGAAATTTAAAAAGCAAAAAACGCCCTGCGAACTCATAGGAGTTCG
>JAZNRA010000057.1:0-5650 GCA_045590415.1 Acutalibacteraceae bacterium
GATCTTGACCGGCGCGGGGCCTCGGCGAATCCGTCCCGACTGCCGTTCGCGGCTGGGCGCGATTCACCATCTCCAATGTTTTGAGCGAAAATAACGCCCGGCCCATCAGTCGGCACAAGCCAAATGACGGGCGTTATTTTCGCTGTCGCCCGAGCCAGTCCCGAGATCGTGCGTGTTTCGTGACGCAACGCGCCTAACGAAATACGCACGAGGAGGGACGTAACTCACAAACGAGCCGATAGAAAAATTCAATCTCGGCGAGGTCGTTTTGAACGACTTCGGAGAGAGCGAAGCGCGGACACCGGCGGTACGATCGAAATCCGCGCGTCGCTGCAGTAGTCAGCGAGGGCGACCGATTAAGTGACAGCGCCCAGCCTGACACCTTGGAACAGGACACCACCGGCGACCAGTTAGCGTTGTCGTTCCACCTTGATGCGCCTCGTTCGTTTTTAATCGGGACGCTACTCCGCAGGCGTCACGGGGAACGACCAGTTAGAGGTGATGATTTTCTTCGTCAGCCACCGCCAGGGATCTCCCCAGCGCGCACCACACCCCCCAGTCGACGCACCAGAAGCAAGGGACTTTTACTACACATGCAATACAAATTTTCGAAAATTTAACAACCGAAATCGAACCGTTATGACAGCCCTTCGGCGTTCTGCTGGGGCTGTTCTCGGCTTGGTCTGCTCACTTGCCTGTGGGTTGCCCTGCGCTGGTTTGGGGTTGCGCTATGGGCATAAGGGGAAGTGCGGTGAGCAGACAGCCGAGAACGAGAACGACACCACCACCGAAGGGCTGTTATTGATTCAAACTCTTCTTGATTTCACGGTTCGGCACGTTGTGGACACTTTTCCGTATATGGTTTTATATGTTTCTTCGACCGGATCCTCATAAGTCCATGACAATCCGTTATAAATCCACTGGTCGGAGCGTTTATATTCCGGGGGTCGTTGGTCTGCTGGGTATGAAATCGGCGATCCCTGCGGGAGCATATCCACACGGGCGAAGTCTTGTCCTCCGCCTTTTACGTAATACCATATCCCAACGTCAGTGACTCCGTAGATTTTATTCCGTTCGCCGGGATCTATGATGTCCTGTCCCTTCGTCATCCAGTAGAGCGGAAAATTTGCCTGTCGAATATAACTCACATAGATTAGCCAGGTATTTTTGTATGAAGGACCGACGAAGGGATAGGGGAAGTCTTTCTTCTGATCTTCCGGCATTTTTCGTGCTTCGTCGAAAACCGTATAACGTCCCATGGAGTTTATATTAAGTATTTTCCAGTTATTCAATCCAGTTTTGATGTTGTTGTCCAGATCGTTAAACTGCTTTTTTGTAATTCTCGGCTGCATTTGGTAGTCCCAATCATAATTCGGCGGATACCAAGGTTCTTCATCTCGTAGAGATCTGTTTAATTTCTTCGGTCTTGCCATTTTTTTAAGTCCTTTTGATACTTTGAATGTACTTAAACAAAGCAAAAACGGCACTCCGAGGAGTGCCGTCTTTGCCGGTGACTACGTTCCAGTTTTGAGGAAGTGAGAAAACCTGAAAAAGCTCATAGCGGATTGCCGTAAAAATGATACTACATTTACCGCAAATCGTCAAAGCATGAACTAAGAAACGGTCACATCGACGTAGGCTTTTACGAAACCGCTGGTCATGCCGGTTACCTTGTCCGTGCATTTGACGAAAACGGTGACACGACCGGAGGACGTTACAGTCTTTACGGCTTCGGTGGTGGCGGTGGCGTAGCTGGCATTTTTTACCCACTTCGCCATCTCCTTTACTGCGTTGATGCCTTTGGACTGGGGAGCGGTCGCCCAAATCTGGACGGCGTAGTTCTCCTGAGAGGTCAGGGTGTATGCTGCGGTTATTGCTCCGCCAGTCGCAGACAGCGTGAGATCAGAAGGCGCAGAAGGCGCGCCAGAGGTCGGCGCTGTGGTAACACCAGAACCGCCGCAGCGAACGCTGTTAACGTAACAAGACACAAACCAGTCAAAGCCGGTCTTTTTGAGCATTGCCCCGGTCCAGTCGAGTTCCGTGTGTTCGTTCGCAAAGGTTCTCCAGCCGTTCCGCTGATCCTCGGTGAGATCCTTCCACGCTTTGGAAGCATCGATAAGCCGAGTTCTCGCAAGGATTCTGGCTTCGGTCTGCTGGTTGCTCGGGGGGGTGTTTTTCTTAACCGTGTTAATACCACGCCAGGTATTAAAGACAATACCCTGAAAACCGCCACGGGCTTGGTCAGAAAACAAAGGTCTGAATACTTTCGGCATTGTTTAAGCTCCTTTCATAAGCTGATTTCACTCGAATACAATCCGAGTTTTTAAGAATTTCCCCGCTAATCCACTATCGCGATTCACGAATTGAGCGAAGATAGTATAAACGCCCTTAAATGCGTTATACTCTGTGGTTGTGATGTTGTATCTGTTGTAACCTATGTAGGCGTTATCCGCTTTCCACAGTTCACATTCTGAAAAGTTGAAAATCCTCGACGGGCTTTTTTCCTTGGATATGTATAAACGCAAGTAGTCCTTGGGTGTCTCTTCTCCTATAAATGCATATATCAATAAATACTGTTGAAATATTGTTGGCGGAGACACAAACAAGCTTGTCGGAGTCGGCGGAAATTCGGCTTCTGCGATGCTCGGTACTTTCGGATGTCTCACGCTGTAAAGATTTTCCCGACAGGCCACGTACCACGAGAACGCAGGCTTTTTGAACTTCTGTCCAAATGCGTCCTCGGCTTCGTGACTTTCGGAAAAATCTTCCCAGCGTTTGCGTTCCTCGTCGGTCATGCGTTGCCAACCAGCAGAAGCTAGGGAAAGCCGATTTGCCACTTCTTTCCGTTTTTCTGTCTGGACATAGGGCTTGACCGTGTTTCGGCGAACGTAGTTTATATTATTCGATTCGCTGAAAATGATACCGCCGATTTCCCCTCGTGCTTTTTCGGAGTTTAGAGGACGTGCTATTTTAGCCAAATTCTTGCGCTCCTTTGCTGATCTGGGCGTTTTGCCCTTTGACTTGATTATAGAGCCAATGACGCAAAAACGCAAAAAAACCACCGTCGAAAAAACGACGGTTTGACAAGTTTTCGGTGGGAGTGCTATAATTTACAAAAGTAGAGATGTTTTGTAAACTTCGAAAAACCACTAAAAAAAATCTGAGGTGAATAGTATGCACACGCGAGAATTGAACATTTTGACACTTCCCGAGCCGACAAAGAACGCTTTTTTGACTCGATTGGACGAAATCGGGGGTATTTTGCACAGACGGCTCGACAAATTGATCGTCGCCAGGGCGGACGCTTTCGACATGGCTCTCGTTCATGGCAAGCTGGGACGCTGGGACAAGAGCGTTTTCGATTTCGAGAGGGGTATCGACATGAATTTCGGTGAATGGCAGGATCGTATGGAGATTCTCTATAATGATATCATTCACGATCTTGAGGAATTGGAGAAATCTTCACGGATGAAAGGGGGTGATAAATCATGAAGTATCCGAGCGGAAACCCTTATCTCGACGCTTTCCACTACTACAAGTTCACATGGCTTCGGCAGTCCGATGCGGCGAGGGCTTTGGGAACCAGCACGCCGAATATTGCGGTTTTGCTTCGGCGTGGGATGTTGTCGCCGTGCAACATAAACGGGTTTGTTTATGTTAGCTTGGCAAGTATCGAGATGTATCTCGACAGAAAGGAAAGTGAAAAAAGATGATTAAAGAAGGGTGGGGAACCATTCAGGAAATCAAGAAGAAAGACACACTGCACTTCGCAAAAGTCCTCGGAACGAGTCCGAACCGCTTCTTGATCCTCAACAGTTCCCCGTTGTGTTATGAAGGTCATTACCTCCACGGGGAAATGATACCATGTGACGGCGACGGTTGTAAAGTCTGTTCCGCTGGAGTCGGTAAACAAATACGATACTGTTTCGGCGTTTATGAATTTCGGACAAATTGGCGTTGCGTGCTCGAGCTGTCGGCAAAACAAGCCGAGGTGATTTTCGACCAGTATCTTATTGGTGATGACTCTCGAGGACTCGAGATTGTTATCGCAAAGATGAGCGAAGCGAGAACCAGCAACATGAAAATCATATCCGGAAAATATGTAGATCTCGGAGAACGCAAGGCATATGAGCCTATCGATGTTGTAGGTTTCATGGAGAACAAATGGCGTCGGCTGAGAGATTCATATTATGTGACGCCCGAAGGGCGGACGGCGGACGAAGTTCCGCCCTCATCTCAAGCGAAAAAAAAGCCGTCTCAGATGTTCGAAGAGATGAGAAATCAGGAAGATTACAACCCATTCGGACGCAGGCGATCTTGAGACGCTTAGTATATTAGTATATGTAGTATACTCATATCCAAATATATATTTGGAAGTGCTTATATACTAAGCAACGAAAACCGCGAAATAATACGGCGTCGGCGGGGATCTCGGGGCGTAAGGTCCGAGCTTGCCGCCGACGCCACGGGTGCAAGTTACCAGCAAGTTGCCAGCAAGTTAGACGCTACAACTGCGACACGGGAAAACCGCCCCCCGGTAGGTTCGGCAAAATTGCCGAGGTGGACGGGGGCGGTTCTGTGTCGCTGTGATAGTTTGTGCCGTCTTTGTGCCGTCTAAATCTTGAAAAATAACGGCAAAATTACGGGGATTGTGCCACTTCCGCCTTGTTAGTGTGCCGTGATGTTTCAACACTATAATCAATGCGAAGCCGTTGCCGATCCCTCCCCCCTCCCCGTTCCTGTTGGTGTAAAAATTGGGGAGGTGGGGAGAGGACGGCAACCACGAAAACACCAACTTGCCGAAATTGGTTTAACCAACTTCCCCCCTTGGGGGGGGAAAAAGGGGGGGGATCTAATTAAAATCCCGAAAAAATCGCCCGTCTATCCCCCCCCAAGAGTCGGGGGGGGATTATAGAGGGGGGTTGATAAATTTCGCGCACTTGTGCGCGAATACATCAGAAAATTTTCTGACGGGCGATTTTAGACCCGACACCAGGGGGGGGCCCGGCGAGTGGTCGGTTCGGGATTTTGTTCCGAACTTGTTCGGAACACCTTTTTTAAGAACGCTGTGGTTGTGCTGTTTCGGTGATGTTTAACCGCTTCGGCTGTGCTGTGGTTGCGCTGTTTTTGTGGGAGAGCGGAGGAGAGAAAGCGAAAATCGGCGACGGTAAGGCGACGGGTGAAGCGGAACGACGACAGCACGACCAGACGAAAACGGCGCGAATTTACCCGTTCCCGTGATAACAAAATCAAACAAAAAGCCGGCTATATTTCCAGTGTCCGAAGTAACCGAGGTGTAAGTCGTCCGATTTCGGACGGTTGAAACCTCGGTATTTTTAATCTTGGCAACGGCGTAGCCGTTGCGTTCCGTTTTTCAATTGCCGGCAACGCCGGCAAATCTCGGCGGTTTCACCGCCGAGATTTCACGGACGGCGGTAGCCGACGGACTTCTCGGGTTTACCCGAGGAGAACCCGGCGCCGTTAGGCGCCGGGAAAGTCTTACAAAGGACCCGCCCCCCGAGACACAAGTCGCATTATTGAAATCTCGGGGGGCGTGGACGTCAGTCTCGGCGGACGGCAAAGCGGGACGGAAGCGGAGTCGGGAAGCCCCGCGCCGATCTTGACCGGCGAAGTCGGGGGCCAAGCGGTC
>JAZNRA010000058.1:0-1592 GCA_045590415.1 Acutalibacteraceae bacterium
GATCGCGCCGTATTATGCGGGTGACGGTATCATCATGATGGATGAAGAAGAAGGCAATCCTGCCATTGACTTTTTCGTCCCGCAAAGCGGTACGAATCTGTTTGTGGATGCCTTGTGCGTGCCGGCTGATTCACCGCACAAGCGCGAGGCGGAGGAATACATCAATTTCCTGTGCCGCACCGATATTGCGCTGTTGAACGCGGAATATATCGGGTATTCCACCCCGCAGGAGGAAGCACGTGCCGAATTAGATCCCGAGATCGGTGAGAACGAGAATTTCTATCCGCCGGAAGACGTGCTTGCCAAAACCGAAATGTTTGAAACTTTGCCGAGCGAGATCACGACCAACATGGATACTTTGTGGATGCAGCTGAAACTGGCAGATCCTGCTTGGTCGGTGTTTACGATTTTAGTCGGCGTTGCCGCTGTGGTGTGCTTTGCACTGTATATCGTACGCCGTGTTCGAAGAAAGAGGTAATGTATGTCACGCTTTACTACCATACTGTTAGATTTGGACGGAACGCTGATCGATACGATTGCCGATCTTGCCGATGCCACCGAAGCGGCATTGCGTTACTGCGGTCGCGGCCGGGCAGACGGAAAGCCGGTCCATTCCTTCGACGAGTATCATCAGTTTGTCGGAAACGGTTGTTTAAAGCTTGTCGAGCGTGCGATGGGTGAAGCGACACCCGAGGAGATCGCGCGTGCCTATGAGCACTTTATGGAGATATATGACAAGAATTATTGCATCAAGACTGCACCGTATGACGGTGTTTACGCGTTGCTTGATGAACTTGTTAAACGTGGCTACAAGTTAGGTATCGTTACCAATAAGCCCGAAATTCAGGCGCGCAAATTGGCGGAGCTGCTATTCTCTCAGTATCCGTTCGGCTGCGTGTACGGCGGCGCCGTAGAGGGCAGACCTCACAAACCGGATCCGCAGGTCGTACAATTAGCACTTAACGACTTAAAGGCCACGGCAGAGGAAACATTGTTCGTCGGTGACTCAAACGTGGATATTCTCACGGGACACAACGCGGGGATGATTGCCGCGGGTGCCGTCTGGGGATTCCGCGGGGAAGCGGAGCTGCGCGAGGCCGGTGCGGATATTCTGATCGAGCATCCGTTGGACCTTTTGCAGTATCTTTGATTTTTTGTATGACACCTGGCACTTTTCTGTTGACAACGGTTCGAAAAAGTGATATGATAACATTCGTTCCCAAAACGGAGAGGTGTCCGAGCGGTTTAAGGAGCCGGTCTTGAAAACCGGTGACTCGAAAGAGCCAAGGGTTCGAATCCCTTCCTCTCCGCCACACTTTTTTAAAAAGTTAATACATCGGTCATTTGCTCACCGCATTTGACCTGATATGGAGAAGTACTCAAGTTGGTGACGAGGCGCCCCTGCTAAGGGCGTAGGTCGGGTAACCGGCGCGAGGGTTCGAGTCCCTCCTTCTCCGCCAAAAGACAAAACCGCATCAACAAGCCAAAACGGCTTAGTGATGCGGTTTTTCTTATGTTTTTCGATGTGTTGCGAAACGGTGTAAAACGGAATAAAACGGTATCATAAGTCAGTCAAAAGTCAGTCAAAGCAT
>JAZNRA010000059.1:0-14615 GCA_045590415.1 Acutalibacteraceae bacterium
TGGCTGGTACCGTATCCGGCGGCAGCAACGTCGGCGGTGTTGTCGGTCAGTTGGCGGGCGGCGCCGATCTGACAAACTGCTCCTTCAGCGGTATCGTAACCGGCACCACCAATGTCGGTGGTCTGGTCGGTAGCACGGCGCCGTACGACGGCTCCGGTGCCTTCTTCGACATCACGGCTTGCTCGTCGACCGGTACCGTAACCGGTACAGGCGCCGGTCTCGGCGGCTTGGTCGGTAGCAGCGGTTACAACGCAAGCTACGGCGGTACTCTTAACCTGACCGACTCCTACAGCGCCATGACGGTTGCAACCTCCGCTTCCACCGTTGACAATATGGCTGGTTTGGTCGGTAAAGGCTACGTTATCTACAGAAACAGCTATTTTGCCGGTCAGATCAACTCGGCATATCCGATTGGTTTTGCAGCGGTCGACAGCATCGGTTCCGTCTATTACAAAGATGTTTCTTGCAACACGACCACCAGCGCAAATGCCGGCTTTATCGGCGGCACCAAGAAAACGACAGCCGAGTTCAAATCCGACGCGTTTGTGGCTCTGCTCAATAAGTACGCAGCTCCCGGTGTTGTCTGGGTAAAGGGTACGAACTATCCGACGCTTACTTACACCGCACCTACCGCAGACACGACGGCACCTGCTGATCCGTTCTACTTGAGTGGCTTGGCGATTGAACACATCGCATACAAATTCGTTCCCAACACCTTCAGCTATTCCTTTGATATTCCGTATTCGGCAAATGAGATTCGCCTGTTACCGACAGCTCATCCGGATCTTACCATCACGATTGACGGTCAGGTAGTGGAATCCGAAGCAATTTCCCAGGCGATTGCTCTGGAAGTCGGCGTCGAGAAGACGGTTGCTGTTAGGGTAGCAATGGGCGATTCTTACACCAACTACGTCTTGAAGCTCACCCGTCGTGTACAGCCGGCAAACGGCGTGTGGGACGGCGCGTTACAGCCGTTCAGCACCAAGAACAAGGCTGGTGAAACGATCGACAATCCGATCATCATTAGCACTCCCGGCCAGCTCGCCTTCTTGTCGGCAATGGTCAATGGTGACAACGTCTTCCTCGCCGGCAAGATTCATGAAGCCCCCATGGTTAATGGTGAGATCTACAAGGGTAAATACTTTGAGATCACGGCTGATCTTGTAATGAACGATGTCGCCGATTACGAAAATTGGCGCACCAACGCACCGGCTAACGATTTTACACCGATCGGTTTCCACTCTGATACAGCGGGCGTGTCCAGATACTTTAGCGGTACCATCAACGGTAACCAGCACAAGATCACCGGCTTGTACATCAGCGGCAAGAACTCCACGGGTGCCGGTGGTACCGGCTTGTTCGGTTCCATCAACGGCGGTGTCGCGCGTAATGTCCACGTCGTGAAGAGTTACGTCAAGGGCGGTCAGCGCGTCGGCGGTATCGTCGGTCGTCCGCGTGGAAGCGTCAGATTGCAGAACTGTGTATTCTCCGGTATTGTTGAGTCTACCTACATCAGCACGACATCGACCTCGCAGGTCGGCGGTCTGGTCGGTGACGCTGTGGCCAAGATCTTCATCGAGAGCTGCTGGACCGAAGGTGAGGTTATCGGCGGTAACGCGCTCGGCGGTTTAATTGGTCAGTTGTACATGCAGACCGGCGCAGAGATCAAAAACAGCTACAGCACGATGACACTCAGCCCGCAGGGCGGCTGCGACCGTGGCATTGGTGGCTTGATCGGCCTCCTCTCCGGCAACTCCGGTACGGTCGACGTCTTCAGATCGCACTTTGCCGGTAAAGTCCCGACTAACACCCCGTTCATCGGTGCCAGATCGGAAAATTGTAGTGCTGTCATCACCTCGAGTGACACGGTATACTATCGTGAAGACTCCTATGTGGGCACGGTAGACGAAGCGAACACTTACAAAGCAGTCGAAAGAACGGTCGAAGAGTTCACCGACGGTACGTTAACCGAAGAGCTGAACAATTTGATCGAGTACGGCGACTACTGGCAGTGGAAGACCGGCGACAATTGTCCTGTTTCGGACGGTGTCCTCTTGGTTACAGACTACAGAGACCACACAAGTGACGAGTTCTACGATGACGGCGACTGGTACAAAGTCTTCGAGAACAAACCGGGCGGAACACTGAAGGATCCGGGCAGCAGCAAAGGCGACTCGAATGATTCAGATGATTACTTCAACAGTGATACCGGCGAAACGTCCTTGTTTAGCGCGGTGTTGATTCTGGCAATGATTTCGGCAATTTCTGCCCTCCTTCTTGCACGGAGAAAACGGAGCGTTAATTAAGTAAAGGCCTCCGTGTCCGTTCACATGGTACGCCATGAAACGGGCACGGAGGTTTTCGTTTATAAGACGCACGTTAAAACCGAATCGGCATTGTAGGGGAGGGGACCCCCTCCTGCCGCAAATAACCAAAGCCGCAGAGGGTGGATGCTATCTGCCCGCCAACCCTATACTATAAGGGCGCGTATATAGGAGTGCTTACTATGAAAACGATTATTGAGAATCAACGAGAAACGGCAGTCAATCTGCAATGTGACGTATTGGTAGCAGGCGGCGGCATCGCCGGTATTGCGACAGCATTATCTGCAGCCCGTGCAGGCGCCGACGTATTATTGATCGAAAAGCAAGTAATGCTCGGCGGCTTGGCAACTCTCGGCCTCATCACCTACTATTTGCCGCTTTGCGACGGCGAAGGCCACCAGGTCAGCTTCGGTATCAGCGAAGAACTGCTGCGCCTGTCCATCAAGCATGGGGCAGAGGAGCAGTACCCGAAACCGTGGTTGGAGAACGGCACGTTTGAAGAGCGCAAGGCAACGCGTTTTACCGTCCGTTACAACCCGCATCTCTTTGCGGTAGAAGCGGAACGCTTACTGCGCAAAGAAGGTGTACGCATTTTGTACGATACCCTGCTTTGCGATACCGTCGTGGACGACGGCAAGATCACCCACGTAATAATTGAGAATAAGAGTTTTCGAAGCGCTATCGCTGTCAAATCGGTGGTCGACTGTACCGGCGACGCAGATCTGTGCGTGTTAGCGGGTGCCAAAACGGCGGAATTTGCCCAGCAGAACATTCTCGCAAGCTGGTATTATTATATGAATAAAGACGGCTACGACCTGCAGAATTTAGGTTGCGCCGACATTCCCGACGAGCAGAAAGCGGAGGGGAGAAAGGCGGTAAAACCGATTATCGCACGTCGTTTCACCGGCCTTGATGCCGTGGAAAACAGCGAAATGATCTGCATCGCGCACGACACGATGTTGAGCGACGTTCTCAAGCATCGCGAGACCGACCCCACCCACACACCTGTCACCATGCCGATGGTCCCGCTGGTGCGTATGACGCGCCGCATCGAGGGTGTCAGCACGCTGTCTAACAAAGACGCGCACACGCACGTGGAAAACAGCATCGGTATGATCGGTGACTGGACGCGTCGCGGTCCCGTGCACGAGATTCCGTTCACCGCCCTGTACGGCAACGAAGTGAAGAACTTGATCACGGCAGGCCGCAACATCAGCGTCAACGACGCCATGTGGAACGTCAGCCGCGTCATTCCCGCATGTGCGGTCACCGGCGAAGCGGCAGGATTAGCCGCCGCTATGACCGACGACTTCACAACACTCAACGTGTCCGAACTGCAAAAACGCCTCGTCGAAAACGGCGTTGTACTGCACGAATCGGACTTGAATTAAAAATGTCTGCGCAAGCATAGCAGCAAAATACCGTAAGAGACCGATTTGTCTGTTTTTTTGTTAAAAAACGCTTAAAATCGGGTTTTTACCGTTGACAAATCAGGCAATTTGTGGTATCACAATAAGTGAAATGGCCGACCGTGGAAGTACCGCGGCGGCACGTGAAAATTGGGAGGAAAAACTATGAAACTCGGTATGATCGGTGCTGGCTCCATTGCTGTCGATCACCTCAAAGCGTTTGCGGCAAATCCTAATGCAGAGGTTGTAGCGATTGCTGACGTTTGCGAGAATCTCGCAAAGGGCAGAGCGGAAACCTTCAACATCGCAAAGTACTACACTGACTACAAAGAATTGCTCAAGGACGAGAGCATCGATGCTGTCAGCATTGCGACCCCGACCTTCACCCATACCCAGATCGTGTGCGACGCGCTTAATGCCGGCAAACACGTGCTGTGTGAGAAACCCCCTGCATTGACTGCAGCGGAAGTCCAACAATGTGTGGATGCTGCAAAAAAAGCAGGTAAGGTCCTCATGTACGGCTTGGTGCTCCATTTTGCTGACTACACGAAATATTTGAAAGAGTTTGCCGACAAAGGTGGCTTCGGTAAGATCTATGCGGCGGAAGCAACTCGCAGATCCAGATGCACTTCTATCAGCGGTTGGTTCGTTGATAAGAAACGGTCCGGCGGTGGTATGCTGATGGATGCCGCTATCCACGAGATCGACTTGGTTATGTACCTCATGGGCTATCCGAAACCGAAATCCATTTTGGCGTACACTTCCAACGTCAATGCCGATATGCCGAAACACTTGAAAGGCGGTGTCGGTGGCTGGAAATCGGCAACGGGCGAGGTTTGTGACCGTACGGTCGAGAGCATGGCAAACGGCTTCGTCACCTTCGAAAACGGTGCTTGCCTCACCATTAACACCTCTCACATCCAGTTCGCCAAAGCCGGTCGTTACGTTGAAGTGTCCGGTGACAAAGCCGGCGCAAGAGTGGAAGGCTACAATGGCGATCTGTCCATCGCAAGGATCGACGAACTTGGCTATATGTCCGATTTCCAACCCTCTATTGCTAAGGGCAATGCCTTCCAGGGTCAGATGGATCACTTCGTTGACTGCTGCGTGAACGGCACTGAGTGCCTTGTCAAAGCCGAAAACGTTGTCACCCTCATGACCGTTATGGAAAACCTCTACAAATCTGCCGAACTCGGCAAAGCCATCGAGTTCTAATTAAATCTTATTTATAAAGGAGCTATGCCTTATGGATAAAAACTATCGCGTCGTATTTGCTGCTGAAAAAGTAGTAAAAGTTGAAGAATGCCCCATGCCGGGCCCGCTGAATCCCGATCAGATTCTCATCAAAACCGACGTCTCCCAGATCAGCACCGGCACCGAGCTGTCGATGCTCATTCCCAGCGACTCCGAGCCGGATTCCGCATGGGTAAAGAGCCGCAGTAACTATCCGGTCTATCCCGGCTATTCCAACTCCGGCACCATCGTTGCTGTTGGCGCGGACGTTGATCCGTCCTATGTCGGCAAACACGTGATGGCAGTCGTCACTCACGCGAAATACTACGTATCCACGCTTAACAACGTTGTCGTCATGGCGGATAACGTTGATCAGGATGAGGCTGTTTTCTCGACGCTCGCTGCTGTTACCTTGGCAAGCGTCCGCGTATCGGACATTTTGCCCGGTGACACGGTTGTCGTTTACGGCGCCGGCATCGTTGGTCAGCTCACCGCTCGCTTCGCAAAGATCGCGGGTGCGCTCAACGTATTCGTAGTCGACCTGTCCGAGTACCGCTTAAACCTCTTGCCGGATGATCCGTGCTTCATCAAAGTCAATCCGAACGAGGTTGGCGATGTTCCCACATTCCTTAAAGAGCACAACAAGGGCAATCTTGCTCGTGTGGTATTCGAGACCACCGGTAACCAGCACGTCATCCCGAGCGAGCTGCAATGCGTAACCAAATGCGGCAAGCTCATCATCACCAGCAGCCCGAAAGGCAAATCGGCAATCGACTTTGACTTTGTCAGCTGCCAAGGTATCACCATCATCGGCGCACACAACATGACGGTACACCCGCCGGTTGCTACGCCTCAAAACCCCTGGACGTTTATGAACGAGCTTCCGTACGTCATTGAGGTTTTGGAAAAAGAGCAGATGTCCTTCAAGAATCTGATCTCTCACCACTACAATTACAAAGATGCCCCGGCTGCCTACGATATGCTCATGACCGATCGCGGCAGTGCCATGGCAGCACACCTGGTTTGGAACGACTGATAAGGAGTTGTCTCTCATGGATAAAAACTATCGTGTAGTATTCGAAGCTGAAAAAGTAGTAAAACTCGAAGAATGTGATATGCCCGCACCTCTCACACCCGATCAGGTACTCGTCAAGACCGATGTCTCCCAAATCAGCACCGGTACCGAGTTGTCCATGCTCATCCCCAGCGATTCCGAGCCGGATTCCGCTTGGGTAACTTCTCGTAGCAACTTCCCGGTTTATCCCGGCTATTCCAACTCCGGCACCATCGTCGCCGTCGGCGCAGACGTTGATCCGTCCTACGTTGGCAAACACGTATGCACGTCTGCCTCGCACGTGAAATACTATGCCGCAGCTCTCAAAAATTGCATATTCATGGCTGATAATGTTGATCAGGAAGAATCCATCTTTGCTACCTTGGCGGGCGTTTGCTTAGCAAGCATCCGTGTATCGGAAATTCTTCCTGGTGATACGGTTGTCGTTTACGGCGCCGGTATCGTCGGTCAGCTTACCGCTCGTTTTGCAAAAGTCGCGGGCGCGCTCAACGTGTTTGTCGTTGACCTATCCGAGTACCGCTTGAACCTCCTGCCGGACGATCCGTGCTTCATCAAGGTCAATCCGAACGAGGTAGGGGACGTTCCTACGTTTCTCAAAGAAAACAATAACGGCAACCTCGCTCGTGTGGTATTCGAGACCACCGGTAACCAGCACGTCATCCCGAGTGAACTGAAATGCGTGACCAAATGCGGAAAATTCATCATTACCAGTAGTCCTAAAGGTAAATCGATGATCGACTTTGACTTTGTCAGCTGCCAAGGCATCACCATCATCGGTGCGCACAACTGGTCGGTACACCCGCCGGTGGCAACTCCCCAAAATCCGTGGTCGAGAACCGCAGAACTCCCGTATTTCGTTGAAATGTTGGCAATGAATCAGATAAACGTGAAGAATCTGGTTTCCCACCGCTATAACTACAAAGATGCAGCCGATGCATACAACATGCTGATCGCCGATCGCGGCAACGCCATGGCGGCCCACCTCGTCTGGGAAGACTGAGTATTTTTCAATAACGCTTTATTGCTTATGCGGCAGTACTCCGGTGCTGCCGCATAAATTTCAACACGGGCCTCCCGCTGACGAGGCAGTAAGGCCCCCTCTCCGAGGGGGTGGGGGAGTTAGCTTCCCGCTGATGAGAGAAAAACCCCCTCGTCGTCAGACAATATGTGAAGGAGAACGAAAATGAAAAAATCAACACGTTGGTTGAGCTTTATCGCCGTCGTTAGCGTCCTTTGTGTCTGTCTGTTCGTCGGCTGTGGCTCCGAGCCCCCCACTGCTGACAGCACCACCACCGCTTCGGGCGAGGTGACCACCACCGACGGCGGCACGACGACTACTTCCGCCAAACCGACGGCTTCCAAAAAAAGCAGCACCTCTGCCACCAAAAAACCGACGAAAAGCGGAACCAACTCCTCTAACGCGGATAATACCCCTGCACCGATCGCGTCGGTATCCGGCATTCAGGTCGATGGTACCGCCCTCAGCGGTTTTAGCAGCAGCAAGTCGGACTACATTCACTATCTCCCCGCCGGCACAACCGCGGTTCCCAAGATAACCGCCACCAAAACCGGCGGCACGGGAGAGATTTCCGTCACGCAGGCAACGAGTGTCAACGGCAAGGCAACAGTGTCACTGAACGACGCTACCTACACGGTTCAATTCGTGATAAAACGTACCGAAGCGGATATATTGAACAACACCTATTACCAATTAAAAAAGGCAAACAAACTCAACGTCGCCTACCTGGGCGGCTCCGTTACCGATGGTTACAGCGGTGATCCTTCCTGCACGAGAAACGACTCCTGGCGCGTTCAGACCACCGATTGGTTCATATCGCAGTTCCCCTCCGCAACCATCAAGGAAACGAACGCAGGTATCGGCGGCACCGGCTCCATGTACGGTGCATACCGCGTAATTCAGGACCTGAAACTGCAAAGCGCGTCCGAAAAACCGGATCTCGTCTTCGTTGAATTTGCTGTAAACGACGAATACGATAAGTACGTCAACAAAACCCCCGACGTGTATATGGAATCCATCGTCACCACGATCTATCAATACGCACCGCAAGCGGATATCGTGATGGTATTCATCACCAACAACAGCACGAAAGCTACCGAGTTCCCCGCTAAAGCAGCGCACAAAAAGATCGCGGACATCTACCAGATCCCGTATATCGACGTCGGTGCCCGCCTCTGGAAAGAGATGGTCGCGGAAAACGGCGGCACAGCCCCGTCCTCCGACTCTGACGTATATAAAAAATATCTCAGCGATTCCGTTCACCCCGCAAAAGCCGGCTACCAAAAATACGCTGATTACGTAAAAGAATACCTGAACGATGTATTTTCTAAAAAGACGGCCGTCCCCGCATCTCTCAAAAACGCACAGATGCCGAGCACGGCAGTCACGAATATTCCCGTATCACCGTATATCGATAACCTGCAAGGCATGACTCTCCCGTCCGGAATGACGGTCAGTGCCGACGGCTACCTCGTAACAAAACAAAGCGGCACCTTTACCATTAAATTCACCGGCACGGAACTGTACGCCTGGGTTTACGGTCAAGGTTCCACGGAAGACCAAGTGGGCTTTATCAGAGTTACCGTAGACGACGGCAAGCTCCCAAAGATCATTCCTACCGGCAACAACCATAAAATCTTGCCGATCGCAACCGGCTTATCGAATGGGGAACACACGGTCAAGATTCAAGTCGGACAAACGTCTACCGGCACGATCAATTTAGACCTCCGTTACTTCCTCATTTCCGGCGACTCGCAGATGCGCGGCATCACGCTGGTATAATATAATAGGATTATAATAAGAAAGCCGCTCGGTATCATCACAGTACCGAGCGGCTTCCACATCCCTCCGCGCCCGTTGCCTCCCTCTGATGAGGGAGGTGGCAAAACCGCAGGTTTTGACGGAGGGAGAGCCCCCCAAAAAACCGAATCAACCCAAACCCAACACCGAAGGGCGGGAAATACCCCCCTCGAAAAAAATCAGACAACATATTACAACCAACTGACAACATATTTCGTTGCAAAATCCAAAAACGGGTGATATACTTAGAATGACCATACGTGTCAGTATATCCTTTTTCAAAAACCAACGGGATATACCCGCGTTTTGAAGTACACAAATCATAGGAGGAGAAAGGTTATGTCAAAACTATTTTCCAAACCCAAAGCTTTGCTCAGTGCCGTACTGGTGCTGTGCATGGTAGCAACAATGCTGCCTGCCGGTATTTTCACATCACTTGCCGGCACAAGCAACTCCGATTCTTTATCGGTGTGGAACGGTGTCACCATCGAACCGTTCCAGAACTATTACCAAAGAGACGAGGACGGAGAACTCATCCTGGATGAGGAACAAAAACCGATCCCGCGTCCCGGAACAGATTTTACAAACCACAAAGAGCCAATTGAAATCGCAAACGCGAACCAACTTGCGTTCTTGTTGATTTCGATGGAAGGTACACGCGGAACAAGAGACACAGCGACCAATCTGGTTCCGGTGACATTCACCTTCAACGGCCAACCGTATGAATACTCTCTTCCGGCTACTGTTATAGGCCTTTTCGGCAGTATGACGGTGAAACTGACCACGGATATCGATATGAACAATATCGAGATCAAAACCACAAATGAAATCGGCGGCTATATGGCCGGCACTTTTGATGGTCAGGGCCACACGGTGCATAACATCAACCGTGTCAGCACCACAACCGGTGCCGGTTTCTTCCGTCAGGTCGGCTACGGCGGTGTCAAAAACCTGACCGTTACCGGTACGGTGTCGGGCACACAACGAGTAGGCGGTATCGCCGGTAACGGTGCATCAGCCCCCACGTTTGACAACTGTGCATTTATTGGCACGATCACCGCTTCTAATGGTACTGTCGGCGGTATTGTCGGTAGACATACTACCTTTGACAATGCACCTACGATGCGTTTGAAGAACTGCTATACGGCAGGTTCCTTAATCAACAACAACAGCGCTGCCGATGTTGGCGGCTTGGTTGGCTACGGCGCGTATCTCGCTGTTTCCTCTGCTAACAAGGTTCCCTGCGGAAATGTGGAGATCACCAACTGCTACAGCGCAATGAACATCACCTGCAATACTACTCATTGCGGTGGTCTTACCGCTCGTACGGCCCAAATGGGCATTATCAATTACACGGACAAGGACGGTAATCCTGCGTCCGCCGACATGGGTCTTTTTATCAATAACTGCCATTATTCCGGTACAATAAACAAAACCTCTCCGATTGCGAGTGCTACCGAAACCGTAACGAACACCTTTTATAAAAATGGCTCGCATACGGGCACAGCGTCGGGTGCGGTTGGTGCTACGAAATACGAGGCTTCGGAAATTGATGCGATCGTCGCTGCCTTGAACAGCGGTGTTGACGCACTGGAAGCGGCCGGCACAACCGGCTTAAACCGTTGGATGGCGGGCGCTGATTACCCGATTTTCGTACAAGAAGAACCGGTGTTGGGCACCTTGACCGTCGGCGATGAGTTGATTGATCTGCAGGAATGGCCGACGTACTTCAACCAAATGACCGAGTCGGATAGCATCACCGTAGCAGCAACGCTTCCGGAAGATGCACCTAACTTCACCAAACTCGCAATTTCCGCTGTTGATGGTGAGGGCAACGCGGTTGAGATCAGCGACGGCGCAGTCGCCTTGAAAGAGGGCCAGACCACCGTCATCTCCGTCAAGACCACCTACAAAGAACTCACCAAAACCTACACCGTAAACATTTACAAGAAACCCGTTGTTTGGGACGGCATGACGGTAGGACCTGACTTTGCCGGCGGTTCCGGTACCTCTGTCGACCCGTATCAGATCGCCAATGGCGCGCAGTTAGCGCTTATGGCACGGCAAGTGAATGAAGGCACCGACGCATCCGCTTATTTTGAATTGATTGCCGATATTGATATCAGCGGTCATCAATGGACTCCGATTGGTAGCAGTAGCAACAAATTCAGCGGTTCGTTTAATGGTAAAGGTCATACCATCACCGGCATGACCATCAACGCTGAATCGAGCAATCAAGGTCTTTTTGGGTATATCAACGGAGCCACGATTGAAAAACTGAAAATCACGAATGCCACCATTAACGCCTATGCTTATATTGGTGGTGTTGCCGCGCGCAGTGAAGGAGCGACAAAACTGTCCGACTGTTCCTTCCAGGGCACGATAATTGCTGACGTCCAGAGCGGTGAAGACGCCGCTACGGGTGGTTTGATTGGTTGTATTCCAAACGGCACTACTGAGATTACGAACTGCACCGTCGAAAGCGGTTCGTCTATCACGGTTTACCAAAATAATTCGACGACTTATGCCCCGTTTGGTGCCGGCGGTTTGGTTGGTGCTGCCACTTCAGGCGGGAGTCTCACCCTTACCATCAGCAATTCCTCGTCCGCGGCGAACGTCATCGGCGCCGAGTCCGCAACTGACTCCTCCGTGAAGGGAAGCGGCTTCGGTGGTATTGTGGGCTACATTCGCCACAGTCAAGACAGCGGAAACATCAAACTGATCATGCAAAACTGCCACTCAAGCGGAACCATCTCAGCAGCTAATCGTGTAGGCGGCTTGATCGGCTTTATTCGCAACCCTGGTCAGCTTGAGGTGGATATTGACGATTGTTATTCCACAGCCACCACTTCGTATGGCTTTATTGGTGAACTCTACAACCAAAGCGGTACTTACGACAAATTCACTATCACCATTGATGATTCGTATTTTGCCGGTAGCGCAAGGCAGCCGATCATGGGCGGAGCGAGAAGTGCAAGCGACATATACGCTAATTTGACCGTGAATAACGTTTACTATCTCAAAGGCTCCTGCATAGCAAACGACATCAAGGATGCTATTAACGTTGAAGGATCGATCGCCGTTTCCAACGTGGCAGAAAAGACCGTTGAGGAATTTGCCAACGGCAATGTCTCCGGCTTGCTCGGCGACGGTTGGGCAACCTCCTCCAAGGGTTATCCGATCCACAGCAAATTCGAAACGCCTGACAATGCGCTGGTCAAGATTGGTACTGCCATCCGCACCTTCGCGCCCACGGGTATGCGCTTCTACTTCAAGATGGATACCGCTGCCCAGATCGCAGGGCTGAAAGAGTACGGCGTGGTACTGGCGAAAGCTTCGAATGCTGAAAACGGACTGTTCCTCGGCGCTAACAAGACGGCGAAAGCCATCGCGTTCGACGGTAAGGAAACCGTACACGTTCGTGAAGACATTTCGGAAAACAACACCACGTACGATTACTTCACTGCACTTCTCAATTTCTCCTCTGACAAAAACTTCAACACCCATTATATCGCGAGAGCTTATGCGCTGTACGAGGATGAGGATGGTCAGGAGATCATCGTTTACAGTGATGTGATCAACAGCGTTGACGGCGATGGCGAAGGCGGTAACGAGCCGCTTCCCAGCACGCTGTACAACGTTGCGCAGCTCGCGTATGCAGACCATGAGAGTGGAGCTGTTGAATACGATTATGCAGAGGTTGCCTATTTAAAGGCGATCTTAAAAATTGAGTAACACCTATCTCAAATTACAGCAAAACGAAACACTCAACGTCGCGTACTTGGGTGGATCCGTGACAGATGGTCACGGATCCACCACGCGCGCAAACTCCTGGCGTTCTTTAACCAGCAAGTGGTTAGAGGAAACGTATGGTGTGGAAGTAAACGATGTCGACGGCAACAATGGTGTTAACGGCGCCATCGGCGGGACCGGCACCAAATACGGTGCCTACCGCGCGGTTCAGGATCTGAAGTTAACTTCGATCATTCCGGATCTGGTGTTTGTTGAATTTTCCGTCAACGATAAGTACGATGGTCTCAACACTGCCGCGACAAGCGCCGAGGCGGGCCGGAACATGGAAACCATCATCAACACGATCTACGATTATGCTCCGCAAGCGGACATCGTAATGGTTTTCACCGGTGACTTTGACACCATGTCCGGTAACAAGGAGTATTATTCCAGAGCAGCGCACAAGGCGGTCGCGGATGCGTACAAAATTCCCACCGTCGACGTTGCCACTCCCTTGTGGAATCTGATGTGTGAGGAAAAAGGTTCGGCACCGACCTCGTCGGAAGATGACAAGTGGCTGGAATACGTCACTGACATCGTCCACCCGACGGATAAAGGTTATGCCGAGTATGCAAAGACCATCCAGGCATTCTTAAAGAAAACGTTTGATGCGAACTACTTCCTTCCGGAAGCGGCTGTCGATGCCTACAAACCTGACACAACCCTCCATACCCTGCTCGTTAACCCGCGTGTGGATAACCTGTTAGGGGAGACCGCACCCGCCGGTATCACGATCGCTGCGACCAAGAACGGTGAGTATGCCATTCCTGCCGGTGCATTTGCCTTTACACAATCCGGTGCTAAACTTACCTTCAAGTTTACCGGCACAGATCTGCAAATTTGGTTGAAGAACAACTCAACCGGTTCAGGACAAGAAGGCACTTTGAAAGTGACGATCGATGGTGAAGAGCAAGCGGAGACGATTTCGCTCAAAGCATCGAATCACGTGCTGCAAACCATTGCAAGTGGCCTTGACAACGCAGAGCACACAGTCACTTTGGAGTTGACCAGCACGTCAGACGTTTCCGGTGTCTACGTTTGCCGGTTCTTAATGGCAGGCGGCACCTCGCAGACCGAAGGCGTTACCTTGGTTTCGGCGAATTAACTCTTAATTGCGTGTACAAAGGGGGACCTTTTAAATGAACAAATTAGGTATTTTCATGAACTTCTGGGAGAAGAACTGGGATGCCGATCACAAAAAGTACATTGACAAAGCGGCAAAGATCGGCTTTGACATTCTCGAATTCCAGGCACAACCGCTCCTCGAAATGTCCGACGATCATATCCGCGAGCTCAGAAAACGCGCGGACGATGCAGGCATCGAGCTGACCTACAGTCTCGGTCTGGATCGCGCCTACGACGTATCTTCGTTGGATGAGACCATGCGTTTGGGCGGCGTGAAATATCTGCAGAACATCATCCGCAAGATGCACGTAGGCGGCGGCACGCTGCTGTCGGGTGTCAGCTATGCGGGTTGGGGTTGCCCTAATGTTGTCATGGACGACAAGCGCCCCTATTTGGAGCAGTCGGTCAAGAGCATGAAAGAGATCATCAAAGTCGCAGAGGAATGCGGTGTGACGTATTGCGTCGAAGCGGTTAACCGTTTCGAGACCTGCATCATTAACACCGCCGCTGAAGCGCTTGATTACGTTGCTCGCATCGACAGCCCGAATATCGGCGTGCTGTTGGATACCTATCACATGAACATCGAAGAAAACAACATCGGTGATGCGATCCGTCTGGTGGGCGATAAGCTCACGAGCTTCCACACCGGCGAAAACAACCGTACCGCTCCCGGCCGCGGCCATTTGGATTGGGACGAGATCTTCGGTGCTCTGGCAGACATCAACTATAAAGGACGCATTGTGTCCGAGCCGTTCGTTATGCAGGGCGGCGAAGTCGGTCGCGACATTCACGTGTTCCGCGATCTGGTTGAGAACCCCTGCGAAGCCACCATCGATGCT
>JAZNRA010000060.1:0-5127 GCA_045590415.1 Acutalibacteraceae bacterium
GACATTAAACTCCCTTCAGGGCGTTGGCTCGAAAATATCAGATTCAAAGACGCTTTAAAAACTATAAATGCATATATCGAAACACCCGAGGAGGCCTAACCCATGCGCAAGCAATACCGCAAAGACATAACCGCCTTAAAAGCTCTGTATTGGGCTTTCAGAGCGTCCGAAAGCTTTTACGAGGACGATTACACCATCAGCGCATACCGCGCCTTCTGCGACTATTTACACGCCTTATCAGCGAAATACAAAACCACGCCCAGACAGATAGCATATGCGTTGACAGTCTAAAAAAGTTTTGATAAAATAGCATGTACAGGATAGGAACTACTGCGAATGATTATATTTGGGATTAAAGGAGGGCAAAAACAATGTATATCACTTTCAGAACGCGCAAAGACGAATGGAACAACATTTTTTACAAGGCACGCGCCTACATAATGGATTCTGCCCCCGAGGTCGGAGACCTTATCCCCGACCATTATAAGTGCGAAATCGTGCACGTTTACCCAGTCATGATCGACCCGGAACAGGGCAGGGACGAAATATGGGATTATTCGTTTTATAAAGTTGAATTCAAACACCTTGACGACGAAGAAGCCGAAAACGATTTTACATATATCGCGGTAGAAAATGAACCGTTCGAAGAGGAAGAATACGAAGAAGAGGGCGAGTAAGTTAGTATAGGCTTTGTCGCACTTTCTAATAAAAGCGTGGGTATTCCCTGCGCTTTTATTATATCAACCGAAACGAGTGCAGACCGCACACGTTTTTGCACTCGTTTTGGTTTAAACACGCATGTTAACCGCTCTATCACAGACGATTATTTTTCGCGGTTAAGGTGGGGATAATCAACAAAAATGATGTGTGATCAATCATGCGTGTTTATATCATTTAATTTCCGTATTATTATCACTAACAACCAAAAATGCCAGTCTACAACTGACTTTTTTCATTTTCCTGCACACGTCAAAGCACTCGTTTATTTTTTTTGCAATAATTATAACACGTCCCCGAAAGCCTTTTCCACTCCTTCCCTGATTGCGTTTAAATCGCTTTGCGTTACATGGCTGTATTGCTTTTGAGTGTCCATACTTGCGCTGTGTCCAACGCTCTTTTTGAGCAATGCGAGCGGCAAATTAGCGTCGGCGTACGAAATAAACGTATGTCTAAGCTCATGAGGTGTATGAGATATTCCGCGCTTTTTAATCTCTCTATCCCAGATCTTTGAGATCATGGAATATTTCATAATTTCGCCTTGCCGATTTGGGAATACCCAAGGTGATATTATATTAGCTCTTTTAAGTTTGTCGCGTTGCTGTTGCAAAATTGAAATAGCGTATTTAGTCAGCGCAACGTCTCTTTTAACGTTCTTGGTTTTTCCTTCCGTGATCTGATCCGCGCTGTTCAACCCACGTTTAACCGTAAGTATCTCGTTATCCAAATCCATGTCATCCCACATAAGCGCTGCAGCTTCATTTTTTCTAAAACCTGTCAAAAGCAAGAAACGATATAGATTGATGTTCCAGATATCATCAAGATCACTGGACAATAACAGTTTTATTTCGTCAGTGTCGAGCACAGTTTTATCTTTGCGTTTTAACGTCTTTGGCACTGTCAAATCATATTCCTCAATCCGCTCAATGTCCCATCTGTTTTTCCGGCAGAACGTCGAAAAATCGTGTATGATGGATTTATACAGTCCCATATACGATTCAGTTGCACCCTCTTTGGCTAAAGCATCGATTATCCTTTGCCAGTCTTGTATAGTAACCATCGACAACCGTTTATTTACATTTATGTTTTTCGAAATAATCTTGATCCTCGACACGCAATTCTTGTATGTTGGCAGGCTCACGGTTTTAAACTTGTTTTCCAGAAACAATTCAAACGCCGTCTCAAGTTTCTGATCTTTGGCAAATCTTTCAAGCCATTTGTCCGCTTTCGCCTCGCATTCGTGCTTGCCCTTCATTCCGGGCGACGACGAGTTAAACGTCTTTCTCAGCCCGTTCCGCTGAACGTTTATCTGCCAACGCTTAGCCGCTTCCAGCCAGTACGCCTCCGCCCTTCTTTTTACCGCCATATTACGCCACCTATCTTTCCTGCACCCGGTGTTGATATATCCCACGTTATGTAGATCAGAAAACCTGCAAATATAACCGCAAGCGCAGCGAATACATAAAGCGCAGTTCTGAACCTTACTATTCTGTTTCTGTACTCTTCAATCTGTGCGCACTTTTCCGCCGCCGAACTCAAATCCTCGCGCGCTTTCAGGTAAAGCTTTCTCACTCGCTGATTCTCCGTTTCAAGTGCCGTAACTTGCTCTTTGTATTCCTCTATTCGCTCTCTCTTGCCGTCCAGACGCGCTTGTAAGGCTTCTACAAGTGTTTTATCGTATGCGGCCTCTTCGCTTCTAAAGTCCCTTGGCGGAGCTAATCCAACAAGCCTGTCAATACTGCCGCCGCCAATCCCTTTCAGCATTCTTGTGAGCGTAGCTACGCGAGGATTTCGGTTCCTGCCCTTCAAAATCCCTTTGTACGTCGTTTCGCACATGCCGCTCTCTTCGGCAATCTCTGCAAGGCTTTTGTCTTTCAGCGCGGGATTGTTTTTCCGCTGAAACTCAACAAGCTCGTTAAGCCGCTTATAATCAAGTATATCGTCCGTTACGTCTGTGATTGTAATAATCGATTCTGCCGCTTCCACGGTCTTCCCTCACTTCTCATAGTCAAAATACTGCCGTCAGAATATTGTATGCTTTCGGCGGTATTTTTATGTATTCTCGCCTCTTTTATTCTGAAATTGTCATTATTCTGACCCCTTTTAACCGGTATTCCGACCGCTTATCAGGCAGTATAACGACTGATTTTTATATAAACTGACTTTGCCGTCAGTTTTCTGCCTTGTGAGATTTCGCATCATGTGCTATCTTCTCGGTGTCGCCGGGGAACAGGAAGCCCCGATCCCCGGCTTTCGGTCACTTG
This sequence comes from Acutalibacteraceae bacterium, assembly GCA_045590415.1. GTDB lineage: Bacteria > Bacillota > Clostridia > Oscillospirales > Acutalibacteraceae > RGIG3009. Next base: position 2,982 of record JAZNRA010000060.1, read on the forward strand.
TTAAGCCGCAAAAGCTGGCTGTCGATTACGGCGCGTACAGTATGTTTCCCGTCCTCGTCCAGCTCTCGGTATTCTTCCACAAGCGTTCTTTCTTCTTCGTCCAGATCGGCAACGACCAGATTCAGAAGATCGCCCGGTGCAACACCAAGCGCAACGCATAAGCGTCTGAACATCTTGAGCGTCGGAACGTTATACCCCAGTTCCCAGTTGGAAACCGCGCTGTACTCCACGCCAATTTTCGCGCCAAGCTCTTTCTGGCTCAACCCTCTGCACAGCCGCACATATTTAAGCCGCTGCGCAAAATACTTCTCGCATTCCAAAGGCATCCCCCCAAAATATAGGATACGTGTGTATTTTATTGCAGCATTTCTGCAATGTCAAGATATATATTGCAGTTTGCCTGCAATATTAACCAAAAATTAAACGTGGCTTTCGCCACATAGGAGGAATAAAAAATGAAAACTCACCATAAGAATCTAAGGAAGCCCACTCCCTACGACCGCTACGACCGCATCTATGACGACTGGCAGCACTGCCCTCGCATCCGTTCTGTTGTTGCAAAGCCGCTTAAGTCCATCTATTACAACCGGGCCGCGAATGAGTACGCCGTTGACTTCATACTCAACAACTGGGAAGAGCTTGAAAGCTTTTGTGATGCATACGATGTTATCCTTCAGTGATTGCCGCGACCGCCTCAAAAGCGGCCTTGATCTTGCCGTTGGCATTGTCATAGATACGGGCAATGCGGAGGGCTTCCGGCGAAAGTGATACAGAACTTTCTTCCTCTTGCATTCCTATTTCTGCAAGCGTCATATCAAGGGCATACGCTATAGGCTTAAGCGTTTCGATTTGCGGATTTGCAGTTTTTCCGCACATTATTTTCGATAATGTACTTTTAGATACGCCTGACTTAGCAGCCAGTTCATCCATCGACATTTTGAGTTCAACCCTTCTGTTTGTAAGCACTTGATACAGCATCATTTTACTTCACCTTCTTATTGTCAGTGCTTAAATTATAAATGGTAGGGTTTTAAATGTCAAGAAAAAAATTTCCATATTTGGAATTTTTCTTCCCAAAAAGGCTTGACAAATTCCAATTATGGCATTATAATTCAATCATCGATTCCAAATTTGGAAACAAGGAGGTTCAAATGGAACGCAAAAATACTTATTCAATCCTCAACGGAAAAATAGCAGAAAGAAACTACAAGAAAAAGGAAATCGCTGCTGCGCTGAACATTTCTCCGAGAGCTTTCAGAAATAAGCTCAACGGGATTCAACCTTTTCTTTGGTCGGAAGTTCGGTTAATGCATACAACTTTCTTCCCAGACATCACAATCGATGAACTAATGCAGAACTAATTATCTTTAGAAGAGACTTTTCTAATCAACCATAAAGCCGGGCCGAATAATGCTGATCCTATTATGAACGTTACAAGCTGAGATTCGCGTTTATTCTGTTCTTCTATCTTTTGCGCTTTGATTTCTTCTGGAGATAAAGTTGGCTTTGGTGTTTCATACGTATAAACAAGACCGTAAGTTTTCGCCAGTGCTACCATATCAATTCTTGTTGGCTCAGGCGTGTTCGTTGCTCTCCGTGTTGCCTTTATTGTGGGTTTCGGGGTTTTAGTCGAGAACACTTCTGATAATGGCTTTTCTTGACTGTTGCTAAACCCCGGAAATGCTATCGTCGGAAATACTTCACCAGTAAATTTGCAATACCCGTCATTGTGCAAATGTGGTGGATAGCCTCCGCAATGGTAATGATACGGCCCAAGGCCACTCACATTCTTATTGTCACGATGGCCACCGTTCTTATCGGTTCTTCCTGAATGAGCAAACGCAAGAATATACGAGAAGAATAAAAGCAATACGATCAATGCAACAAAAACCCTCTTCTTCACCCCATACACCCCCTGATTACATATTTCTTTACCCTAACCCCTGAAAGGATAATGCTTAATGAAAAAAAGACGCGATTACTTCCGAAAGCTTGAAGATGAGGTTACCAAGCTCAGCGTGAAATTCGAAAATGCCGCTGATGGCAGAGCTGATTATCAGTATAAAGCAGTCGTGCTTGAGGTTATAGCGGCGTTCCTCTCGTTTTTCAATTTCTTTCGCCCTATTTTGCTTGCGCTCACGGGCTT
>JAZNRA010000061.1:0-1686 GCA_045590415.1 Acutalibacteraceae bacterium
AAACGCGTTATGACGGTATCGTGAACTACGATCACTACCGCAAGTACGAGGATTACATCCCCGTTCATGAATTGCTGACGAACAATACCGATCACTTGATCTTCCTCTCGTCGTATCGCGTGTACGCGGATGAGCAGCACCCCATTACGGAGGATGCGCCGCAACTCATCGACGTCATCAAAGACGATGCGAAGTTTATTGCCACCGAGAATTACGCGCTGTCCAAATCCAAGGCAGAACGTTTCCTTAAGGATAACCCGTATCCGAAAAACTGGACCATCGTGCGCCCCGTTATTTCGTCCTCGCACAGACGGCTGGACATTGTCATGACCTCGCGCAACGATGTGGTGGTTGCCGCGAAAGAGGGCAGAGCGCTCGATCTGCCGCTGCAGGCGAAAAACTTGACGGCGGGACTCGATTGGGCGGGCAACTCCGGCAAACTCATTGCGCATTTGCTGTTCAAGAAAGAGTGTATCGGTGAAGCGTACACCGTGTCTTCCGGTCAGAACTTGAAATGGAGCGAGGTTGCCGATATCTACACCGAGTTGCTGGGTGTAAAATTCAACTGGGTGTACACCGAGTTCCCCGCCGATTCGTTCGGTTGGTATTACGACCGCGGTCTTGACAGATGCGTGGATTGTTCCAAGATCCTCAAAGCCACGGGGCTCACTGCCGCTGATTTTACGAGCATGAAAGACGGTATTGCGATCGAACTCAAGAAGTTGGGCGCGATCTGATATGCGTGAGTTCTGCAAAGAAACCGACGGTCTTTACCGCCTGCGCGTGCCAATTGAGAACATTTATACGTCCGTGTTTTTGATCGACGATGCCATATTGGTAGACTGTGCCTCCACGGCGGAGGACGTGGAGGCGTATATCGTCCCCGCGCTTCACAAACGGGGGCTTGCGCTGACCGATATTAAAGCGATCGTCATCACGCACGCGCACAGTGACCACAAGGGCGGGCTTGAAAGGGTGGTGTCCCTTGCCCCCGATATTGAGATCGTTACCGACGTGAAAGAATTGGGAAACGGGATCTCGACGTATCCCATGGCGGGGCATAGCGATGATTCGATCGGCGTTCTCGACGAACGAACGTGCACCCTGATCTCTGCAGATGGGTTGCAGGGCGCCGGTGTTGACAAATACCGTTGTTATACGCAAAACCCCGCGGCATACGTCCAAACTCTTGAACGGGTGCGAAACGATAGCCGTATTGAAAATGTGTTGTTTTCTCACGCTTACGAGCCGTGGAATGAGGATCGTGTGTATGGGAGAGATAACGTGATTCGTTGCATAGACGAGTGCTATAACTATGTGAATACAGAATGAAAGGGAATGAACATGAAAGCTATACTGGTAAACGACGATAAATCCTTGCGCTGGGACGACGTGCCTACCGCTGTGTGCGGCGACGAGGATTGCCTTGTGAAAATTGAAGCGGCGGCGCTTAACCGCGCTGATTTAATGCAGCGCGAGGGCGATTATCCGCCTCCTGCCGGTTGCCCCGAGTGGATGGGTCTGGAAATTGCAGGCACCATCGTGGAAGTCGGCAAGGTGGCAAGCGAAAAATCCGATTGGAAAGTCGGGGATAAGGTGTGTGCGCTGCTTGGCGGCGGCGGATATGCCGAGTATGCCAACGTGAAATACGATATGCTGATGCCCGTGCCGAAAAATTGCTCCATG
>JAZNRA010000062.1:0-8429 GCA_045590415.1 Acutalibacteraceae bacterium
TCATCGTTTACGGCGTGGACTACCAGGGTATCTAATCCTGTTTGCTCCCCACGCTTTCGTGCCTCAGCGTCAGTTAAAGCCCAGCAAGCCGCCTTCGCCACTGGTGTTCCTCCTAATATCTACGCATTTCACCGCTACACTAGGAATTCCGCTTGCCTCTACTTCACTCAAGATCTACAGTTTCAAGCGCAGCCCCGAGGTTAAGCCCCGGTATTTCACGCCTGACTTGCAAACCCGCCTACGCACCCTTTACACCCAGTAAATCCGGACAACGCTCGCTCCCTACGTATTACCGCGGCTGCTGGCACGTAGTTAGCCGGAGCTTTCTTTTCAGGTACCGTCATTTGTTCGTCCCTGACAACTTAGGTTTACAATCCGAAGACCTTCTTCCCTCACGCGGCGTTGCTGCATCAGGGTTTCCCCCATTGTGCAATATCCCCCACTGCTGCCTCCCGTAGGAGTCTGGGCCGTGTCTCAGTCCCAATGCGGCCGATCAACCTCTCAGTTCGGCTACCGATCGTCGCCTTGGTGGGCCGTTACCCCACCAACCAGCTAATCGGACGCGAGCCCATCTTTCAGCGGATTGCTCCTTTGGTATCTCGATGATGCCATCATGATACGTTATGCGGTATTAGCGACCGTTTCCGGTCGTTATTCCCCTCTGAAAGGCAGGTTGCTCACGCGTTACTCGCCCGTCCGCCACTAAGATACTCAAGAAAATTAAATAGCAAGCTATCGTCAATTCAGCGAGTATCTCCGTTCGACTTGCATGTGTTAGGCACGCCGCCAGCGTTCGTCCTGAGCCAGGATCAAACTCTCTAAAAAATTGTATATTAACGAACCTTTCGGTCCGTCAACACCACTTCTTAGAGCTGTTCGTTAGCTCTCTCAGACGCACTAGCGTCTTTCTTCGTCAATCTCTCAATTGACCGGATTCTTTGAATCTTTAATTAACGGGTAGTGTGTTTCTTTCTTTGTTTGCATTGTTTAATTTTCAAGGTCCTTGTGCTGCCCCTTTTTTGCGACAGCTTTGCTATAATACCACTCCGCTTCCCCTTTGTCAACAGTTTTTTAAAGCTTTTTTAACTTTTTTTCAAAATTGTCAAGCTTTTACTAAAATGCTTCCGGATAAGGGTGGTAAACATAGGTAATCTTGATAAATTGCGGCATCGCCGACGACGGTTTGCCAATCGCCATCCTGCGAAACGTGTACTTCTGCTTGCGAACGGTTAACTGCGCACCGCACCGCACCGCTTTCGCTGACTCGGTCAAACACGACCGCGTCCTGTGTGGCATATACCGGCACAAACGCACCTTCACAAAACGCCTCGTGCGCGGCCCGTGCCTGTCCGAGCTGACAAAACCAGTCGATCAGCGCCTTGTCTTCACGTCCCCACGGGTACGTACCGCGGTTAAACGGATCACGATATCCCTCCAAGCCGGTCTCGTCACCGTAGTATAAACACGGTACCCCCGGCAAGCAATATTGCAGCACCGCCGCCGCTTTCAAACGGCGAACGCCCTCTTCGCGCTGTTCATCGGATAGCTGCGTTTCGGATTGCCAGCGCCTGCCGCGCCCGTTTGCCGGCTCGCCCGCGAGGAGTGTTATCGCCCGCTCGGTATCGTGCGTTCCGAGCGAGTTCATAAGCAACCGCGTGACCTGCGGCGGATAGTTTTCGACGATCGCTCCGATTTGGTTAAAAAAGTGCGTACCGTTTCCGTTCTTGATAAACTCGAGCACCGCCGTGCGGAACGGATAATTCATAACGCTGTCCAGTTGTTTGCCGAGCAGATACCGACGGCGGTGACCGTAGCTTTGCTTGTTGCTGGCATCTTCCCACACCTCGCCGAGCACAAGCGCCTCGGGATCGGTTTCTTTCACAGCAACACGCAACGCTTCCAGAAAGCCATCCGGCAATTCATCCGCCACGTCCAACCGCCAGCCCGACGCACCGGCGCGCAACCACTTGCGAGCAACTCCGTTTCTCCCCGTTATATAGGTAATAAAAGAGGGATTGAGCTCGTCAACCTCCGGCAAGGTGTTAAACCCCCACCAACCGGTATAGTCCTGCGGCCATTGTGTGAAATGATACCACGGTGCATACGGTGATTCCTGCGTTTGGTACGCACCCGCTTCCGAATACCGCCCGCTTTTGTTAAAATATACGCTATCCGCACCCGTGTGACTAAACACACCGTCTAAAATAATGCGAATCCCCCGTTTGCTCGCTTCCTTCGTGAGCTTGCGCAGATCCTCCTCGGTACCAAGCAACGGATCAACACGGCTGTAATCTGCCGTATCGTATCGGTGGTTGGAATGAGATTCAAAAATAGGGTTCAAATACAAGCAAGTGACACCCAACCGTTTGAAATAATCCAGCTTACTTCGAATCCCCTCCAAGTCGCCGCCAAAGAAATCGTTATTGCGCACCACACCGGTTTCATCCGGTCGCCAGTACGGCTGCTCATGCCAGCTCGCGTGAAGTATACGGTCGGCAGGTACGTTTTCTTTCGCCTTACCCGAACGACAAAAACGATCCGGAAAGATCTGATAAAACACACCACCCGCCAGCCAGTCGGGTGTTTTCAGTTGCGAGCTGTAGCAAGTAAGCTGCCACGAATCACGCGGGGTATCCACACAGGCGGCGGTACCGTCCGGCAGACATGATAGGTAGCGCCTGCCGTCATCGCTGTCAATCGCAAAAAAGTACCAGTAAAGGTCCGGTGCGTCGGGGGTATATCGGCAATCCCACCATTCGTGGTCATCACCCTCCATGCCGGCCCAGAACATCCCGTCCCATTGAGCAAGAGCTCCATCTTTCTGATGAACAAACCACGCGCCGCGGCAACCCCAATCGCGCGGCAAACAAATGCGGAATAACACTTCCGTTCCTTGCTCGACTGCTCCGAACGGATTGCGATAGCGCGTATCACGCGACGAAAACAACAGCATCCCCGACCCTCCTTTCCATAGCAGTACTCGAATAAGAGTATGCCACATTTTTCGAATAAAAACAAGTTGTCTTTTAAAATCCATAAATTTAGGTTGAGTATTTCTAATTTATCCTTTATAATATAGGAGTAAATTCAAATAGGAGCGTATTGCTATGAATATCTTATGCGTCTGCACCGGCAATGTCTGCCGCAGTCCGATGTTAGAGGCACTTCTGCGCCGCGAATTTGAACAACAAGGACTTACCGATTTCACGGTTTCCAGTGCCGGCACCATGACCGATGACGGCATGATCCCTACCACGCAAGCCGTGACCGCCATGAACGAAATCGGGCTCGATATTTCAGGCCACACCTCTCGGCAGGTCACCCGCGATATTGTTAAAAACACCGATGTGTTTGTCGCGCTCACCCCTGAACACGGCGTGGCGCTTGCCTTTTACCACGGTGCCGATCCGGAAAAAATCGTAGTTCCCGGCGGCGGCATCGCCGATCCGTTCGGCAGCCCTCTCCCGGCCTATCGTCAGTGCCGTGACCTGTTATTGGAAACCCTTCCGCATCTGATCGAGGACATCAAATCGTTATGCAGTTGATCATTACGCCGTTCATCGCCGCTCACCTTTCCGCGGTCGCCCGGTTGGAACAGCTCTGCTTTTCCGATCCGTGGAGCGCCGATGCTTTGGCAGAGGAACTAAACAATTCCCACGCGCGCTTTTTAACCGCGCTGGACGGCGATGCGGTCGTCGGTTATATCGGCTGTCATCACATTGCCGACGAGGGCTTTATTGCAAACGTGGCAGTCCACCCGGATCACCGCCGCCGCGGCATCGCGCGAATGCTCGTGGCCGCCGCAATCGAGCAAGGTCACTCGCTTTCGCGCTTGACGCTTGAAGTGCGTGTGTCCAATACAGCTGCCATTGCGCTGTACGAATCACTCGGCTTTGTCAAAGACGGCGTGCGCCCCCGCTTTTACGCGCATCCGACCGAGGATGCCTGCATTTACAGTTATTACTATCCAAGTCAGAGGTGATGTCCCTTTGAATATTTTAGCATTGGAATCCTCGTGCGACGAAACCGCCGCCGCCGTTGTGCGCGACGGCCGTGAGGTATTATCCAACTGCGTGGCTTCGCAGATCAAGGAGCATATGTTATACGGCGGGGTCGTACCGGAAATTGCCAGCCGCCGCCACACGGAAGCGATCAGTTTGATCACCCGCCAAGCGCTCCTTGAAGCAGGTATCACGCTGAAAGAAATTGGTGCGATCGCCGTCACCCACGCACCCGGTCTGATCGGTGCGCTGCTGGTCGGCGTTAACTTTGCCAAGGGCTTGGCAACCGCCGCTAATCTTCCGTTGATTCCGGTGCACCATCTGCGCTCGCACATTGCCGCCAACTATCTGGCGCATCCGACCCTCAAACCGCCGTTTTTGTGCTTGATCGTATCCGGTGGGCACAGTCACATCGTTCGTGTTGAGGACTATACGAAGTTCACCGTCATCGGACGCACGCGCGACGACGCCGCAGGCGAATGCTTTGATAAAGCCGCACGCGCCATGGGCATGCCCTATCCCGGCGGTGTCCATTTGGACAAAGCCGCCGCTCTCGGCGACCCGCATGCTTTCACGTTACCCCGCCCTCACGTGGACGGCTCGCCGTATGATTTCAGCTTTTCAGGGCTCAAAACCGCCGTCATCAACCTGCTTCACAAAGCCGAGCAGCGCGGTGAAACCATCAACACGAACGATCTTTCTGCCTCGTTTCAATATACGGTATGCGAGATTCTCTGCACCCGCTTTCTCGCCGCCGCACGTATGACCGGCGATACCACACTGGTGCTTGCCGGTGGCGTGTCTGCCAACTCCGGCTTGCGAAACCGTATGGATACCGTGTGCCGCGAAAACGGCTTGCTGTTATTCGCCCCGCCGCTCTCTTTGTGCGGTGACAACGCCGCCATGGTCGGCTCGCAGGGCTATTACGAATTTTCAGCCGGCAACACCGCCGGCTCCGATCTCAACGCTTGCGCAACGTTGTCCATCGAATAACTCTGTCCCAAATGGATTTTACCATTTGGGACAATTTTTATATATTTTTTGATTTCTTCACAATTTCGCCTTGAAATCTTTACTGTTTTCGGCTATACTGTTATCAGTGGAAATTTTGGATTTTTCCATTTGGAAGGAGTGTAAATACCGTCATGACTAATGCATTGACAACCAACCCCTCCATCCTGAAATGGATCGAGGAAAAAATCGAGCTAACACAACCCGATCGCGTAATGTGGATCGACGGCTCTCACGAGCAGTTGGAAGAGCTGCGCGCTGAGGGCTGCAGCACCGGCGAGCTGTTTAAACTCAACGAAGAAAAGCTGCCCGGCTGCTATCTACACCTCTCCGCCGTCAACGATGTGGCGCGCGTGGAAGGCCGCACCTTTATCTGCTCCGAGAAAGAGGAAGATGCCGGCCCCACCAATCACTGGATGGCACCCGATGAAGCGTACGACATGCTGTACAACATCGCTCGCGGCGCTTATAAAGGCCGCACGATGTATATCATCCCCTATTCGATGGGCCCTGTCGGTTCTCCGTTTGCCAAATACGGCATCGAGCTGACCGACTCCATCTACGTCGTCATCAGCATGGCAATTATGACCCGCATGGGCAAAGAAGTGTACGCGGCTTTAGGCGACAGCAACGACTGGGTACGCGGTCTGCACTGCAAATGCGATATTGACGAAGAGAAGCGGTATATCTGCCACTTCCCGCAGGATAACACCATTATCTCCGTTAACTCCGGCTACGGCGGAAACGTGCTGCTCGGCAAAAAGTGCTTTGCTCTGCGTATCGCTTCCAACCTCGGTCGCAATGAGGGCTGGATGGCTGAGCACATGCTCATCCTCGGCGTTGAGAAACCGAACGGCGAGATCACCTATATCGCGGCGGCATTTCCGTCCGCTTGCGGTAAAACAAACCTCGCCATGCTCATTCCACCGGAGCTGTACCGCGAAAAGGGCTACAAGGTCTGGTGTGTCGGTGACGATATTGCCTGGATGCGCATCGGTGAAGACGGCCGCCTGTGGGCGTGCAACCCCGAAAACGGCTTCTTCGGCGTGGCTCCCGGTACCAGCATGAAGTCCAACCCCAACGCACTGATCTCCACCAAGAAAAACGCGATCTTCACCAACGTGGTGCATAATCTTGATGATAACACCGTGTGGTGGGAGAGCATGGATAAAAACCCGCCCAAAAACGCGAAAAACTGGAAGGGTGAAACGTGGGATTGCACCGACGGTTCCAAGGGTGCACATCCGAACTCCCGCTTTACCGCTCCCGCGCAGAATTGCCCCTGCCTGTCCTCTGAGTTTGACTCTCCCGCAGGTGTGCCGATCTCCGCAATCGTGTTCGGCGGCCGCCGTGCCAAGACCGCTCCGCTGGTCTATCAGTCCCGCAGCTGGGATCACGGCGTGTTCGTAGGTTCGATCGTTGCCTCCGAGACCACCGCTGCCGCCACCGGCGCTGTCGGTGTTGTTCGCCGCGACCCCATGGCAATGTTGCCGTTCTGCGGCTATCACATGGGCGACTATTGGAAGCACTGGATCGAGATGGGCAAAAAGCTCGGCGACAAAGCGCCCAAGATCTTCAACGTCAACTGGTTCCGCACCGATGACGACGGCAACTTCCTGTGGCCCGGCTTCGGCGACAACCTGCGCGTTCTCGAGTGGATCATCAAACGTTGCGAAGGCAAGGTTGATGCCAACGAAACCGCGATCGGTTACGTCCCGAACGCCGACGACATCAACATCGACGGTTTGGATGACTTTGACCGCGCAACGCTCGAATCCATTTTGGAAGTCGACAAAGCGCTGTGGGCAGAGGAAGCCGACGGCATTGAAGAATTCTACGGCAAGTTTGGCGACAAACTTCCCGCCGAGCTCAAAGCCGAGCTCGCCACCCTAAAAGCCAACCTGAAATAAGGTTTTATAACCCTCCCCGATGCGGCAACGCATCGGGGATTTTCTTTCTTGATAGCATTCGCCGTTATTTGACAAGAACCGCCGCAAATGATATACTTGTCGGCGTATAAAGGTGGTGTTTCCGTGAAAAAATCCTATGTTGTTTTGGTGTTTGCTTTTCTCATGTTGATGGCGGCATCCCCCGTTATCTTGGAACAACTCGAAGCGAAAGGGACCATACAGAATGCCGCAGCAGGCATCGATGTACCGCATCCGACTGTAACCGGCGGCATCGTCGGTGTATTTGAACGGTTCAAATGGTCTGTCAAAAACACCTACACCAACTATATGCCCAACTATGCACAAAACGTGGCGGCATACAACCGGTTCCTGCGCGTTGTCAACCGTCCGCTTGCGTTTTTAAAAACCAGTGAAACGCCGGTGTATACACCGCCCGCCGACGTGCAGCCCATGCCACAGGGCAAGCAAATTAAAAGCGTTAAAACAGAGACATTGCGCAGTGATAATTTTCACGCACATTACCTTCTCACCGTTACCGACACGAATGGCGAGGAATATACCTTTATCGACACAGCACTGATAATGACCGAAGAACAAAAATCCGCCGCTATAGAGTCGCAAGCACAGCAGATCAACCGTCTGTATCGCAGTAATGCCGATGTAAATTTCTACTTATATGTTGCACAGCGTATGCAGGACACCAACTATTACGAATCGCTCGTCCCGACCGAGGTGTCCACCAAACCGCATTACGATAAATTCTTTGCGCTGTTAGACGACGGCATCACCTACGACACCTTTACCCTCCCGACCGTATTTGATCGATATGAGAAGGTGTGGAAAAGCGACCATCATTGGAACAGCGTCGGTGCGCACGAGGGATACTGCGCCATTATCAACATGATGCGCCAATCGACGCCGTCCATTCTGCCACCCCGCGAGGTCAGCCAAACACTTCCGCTTTCCACGTCTCGTTTTTACGGCAGTTTTTCCCGTTCTTGCGCTATGGTGGATGTGTGGGACGCCTTCTCAGTCAACGACTATGCCCTGCCAAAACACCAGGTGTCACCTGTCTATGACTTATCCGCTCTCGTTAAGGCCTTTGAGAAAAACCCGTCAACCTCGCTGAAAACCAACTTGTACGCGGAATGTTTCCCGAAGCTGCATACGTTCCGTTTTCCGGAGAACAACACGGGTCGCAATTTGCTCGTAATCGGCGACAGTTACGCACAAGGCGTTGCTGAGCCGCTCGCTTCCAACTTTGATAACACGTACGTCTATTACTTCACCACCTACAAACACATGGACTACGAAGCCCTCATCCGTGAAAAGAACATTACCGATGTTATCATTTTACAGTTTTCTGAACGCGTTGTATTCGATGCGCTCGGCGATTGTGATTTTGATACTATCAAAACGCGGTAAGGGGGTGCCGACATGCTGTTTTCATCGTTAGAGTTTCTCTGCCTGTTCTTTCCCGTGTTTTTTCTGTGCTACTTTTTAGTCG